>JAEWJV010000146.1 GCA_023386395.1 Bacteroidota bacterium | reverse complement strand
CGTTTGCTTAAATTCATCACGGGGCTGGGTTATATCTGTATGGCCAGTTTACCATCCTGCTGGCCCCGGCCAACTGTTGTATAATTCCAGTAGTTTAAAATATTGCCCTTAGAGTTGTAAGTTACGCTATAGTAAATTTCCAGTTGCTCTTTGGCATCATTCACATTTGGAATTAATATTTTTTGCGTGATTGGTTTATTCACTTCGGGGTAATCTTTTAATTCTGTTGGCTGAAAGCTATGCTGCCATACTGTATCCCTCACATTCTTTTTTACACGCAATATTGTTACCTGCAAAGAAGCGGTGGTATTAGAATAGGCAGCTGATACATAGCTTGCTGTTTTATATACTTCCACGTTTATATTCTTATTTGTTGTGGGTGCGGTTGCTGTGTTTTTTACAAAATAAAAAATGGAGCATGCTGCTGTAATAAATGCTGTAATGCTGATAAATAAAGTCCTTTTCATTTGTTAGTTTTTATTTTCTTTTATGCGTTATCTTTTTTACTGATGACTTGGTTAGCTGATTTTGCGTGCATTAGTCGTGGAGGATTCTTTCAAAGCAAATACCAATATGCCATTTAACAAGTATTTGGCAATTTTTAGCGCATAAGGGGTTGTATAAGTTGATAAATGGTTATCTGAAAAAAAAAGGGTTTTTCATCTGTCCGGAAACGAACAATTATTGAACGGAATAGGATAGGGCATGGGATTGATACGGCTGAAATAATTTAAAGATTAACCGTACCGGGGCAAACAAATACAAGCAATATCGAATGGTTATTCCAATGTAAATTCCTGGTGCAAAGCAGGTACAGACACGTCTTTAAAACCAGCTTTAAACAACTTTTCCCTGAAATCTGTCTGCACCTTATATTCCCCATGCACAATAAAAACTTTATGGACAGCTTCGGGTTGCTGGCATTTTAAAAACTGAAGCAGATCGTTATAATCGCCATGTGCGCTCATACTGCGCATAATGCCAACCTGTGCAATAACATCAAACTCCTCGCTAAAGATCCTTACGCGTTTTACATTATTCATTAAAGCGCCGCCAAGGGAACCAGGCTCGCAATAACCAACAATTAAAATGGTGTTCCTGTTATCACCAATATTATTTTTAATATGATGTTTTATGCGCCCGGCATCCGCCATACCGCTTGCGGCAATTATGATCATCGGGCGATGGTCATCGTTCAGCCTTTTGCTTTCATCTACGTTTTCAATAAATTTCAATTCCGGAAAAGCAAACGGGTCGTCGTCTCTTTTTAAAAGCTCCTGTATGTTGATATTGAAATTTTCAGGATGCTGTTTTACCACAGTTGTAGCTTCATAACTCAAGGGGCTGTCAACAAAAACAGGAATGCCTTTAAGCTGCTTCTCAAGGCTTAATTCGTTTAACAGGTATAACAGTTCCTGCGTGCGGCCCACGCTGAATGCAGGAATAATGAGCTTGCCTTTTTTGTGTATGCATGTTGATTCAATCCATTCATAAAAATCTTCTGCTGTATTTGTAACCCGCTGATGCAAACTATTGCCATAGGTGCTTTCAGTAATAATATAATCAGCCTGCGGAAATGTTTCAGGCTTGCGCAAAATCATATCATTATATCTCCCCACATCGCCACTGAAAGATATTTGCCTTGTAACGCCGTTTTCTGTTATGCGCACATGCACTGCAGCAGAGCCGGTTATATGGCCGGTATCGGTATATAAAACCTTAATGCCTTCATCAACCGTAAACCAGTTATTATAATTAACGATTGTAAACAATGGTATTGTTTTTTGCACATCGTTTATATCGTATAAAGGATCGTAAGGTTCAAGGCCTTTTTTAATTCTTTTTTTATTGGTATAGCCCGTATCGTCCCGTTGAATTTCTGCACTGTCCATAAGCAATACAGCAGACAGGTCTTTTGTTGCAGGCGTGCAGAATATTTTCCCGTTAAAGCCTTCTTTCACAAGCTTTGGAATAAGACCGCTGTGATCAATGTGCGCATGCGATAATAACAGGTAATTTACTGAAGCTGCATCAAAGCCAAAATTGTTGTTAAGCGGAAAGGTGTCTTTACCAAGCCCCTGGAACATGCCGCAGTCAAGTAGAATTTTTTTACCGTTGTTTAATGTAATAAGATGTTTTGAACCTGTAACCGTTCTTGCAGCACCATGAAAAGCAATCTTCATAAATCAATAATTAATTTATTTAAAGATAAGTTCGCCGGTATTATAAAAGGCAGATATTTTGCGAAGGCCAATAAAGTTTGTAACTTACTATTCTAAAACTTGCCATCATGAACGAACAAACAATCTCCCGTTTTGCCATTATTTTATTGGCTTTGGTAATGGCAGTATTTGGTATCTACCATTTTGTATCTCCTCAGAATCTTATAACCTATGTGCCATCGTTCCTGCCTGCTGTCGGAAATGTATGGGTGTATATTCCAGGGGTAGCATTTATTCTTGCAGCTATAGCATTTATTACCAATAAAAAGGTAAAGCTTGCTGCCTATTTACTTGCTGCATTGCTGTTTGTTTTCGTGCTCACCATTCATCTTCCCAACTTTCTTAACGGCAGCAACATGGAATACAGGCAAATTTCGTTAATCAATATTCTGAAAGACACAGCCATAGCGGCTTTCGCTTTGCATATTGCAGCTAACTCATCAAACTAATTGCATAACATACCTGCCTGGTTCCTGCAGTTTAAAACTGCAGTCGGTACTTTTTTGTTTTTACCAGATGTGTTACTGTATTATTATATTGCAAATTGGATAAGGAATTTT
>JAEWJV010000026.1 GCA_023386395.1 Bacteroidota bacterium | reverse complement strand
GCTTTGGACCATGCGCCAGTATGCGGGTTTCTCCACTGCAGAAGAAAGCAATAAACGTTATCATTATTTATTATCACAGGGCGTAAATGGTTTAAGCGTTGCTTTTGACCTGCCTACACAAATTGGTTACGACAGCGATCATGAGCTTGCTGATGGCGAAGTGGGAAAGGTTGGCGTTGCAATTAATAGCATCGAAGACATACAAACTTTATTCGATGGTATTCAGCTGCAGGATATTACTACTTCAATGACGATTAATGCCACGGGTTTTATTTTATTGGGTTTATATGTGGCGCTGGCAAAACAGCAGGGCGCCGATCTTAAAAAAATATCAGGTACTATACAAAATGATATCCTGAAAGAATATGCAGCACGCGGCACTTATATCTATCCGCCCAAACCTTCCATGCATATCATCACCGATATTTTTGAATGGTGCAGCAATGAATTGCCAAAATGGAATACCATATCCATTTCAGGTTACCACATTCGCGAAGCAGGCAGCACTGCGGTGCAGGAAATCGCATTTACATTAAGCAATGGAAAAGCCTATGTTCAGGCAGCCATGGAAAAAGGGCTTGATATAAATGTGTTTGGCAAGCGCCTCTCCTTCTTTTTTAATGCGCATAATAATTTGTTTGAAGAAGTAGCCAAATTTCGTGCGGCAAGAAGAATGTGGGCAAAGATGATGCGGTCACTCGGGGCAACAGATCCAAAAGCCATGATGCTGCGTTTTCACACACAAACCGGCGGCAGTACATTAACGGCCCAGCAACCACTGAATAATATTTCGAGGGTAACCATACAAACAATCGCGGCAGTTTTAGGCGGCACACAAAGCCTGCATACAAACGGGTACGATGAAGCATTAAGTTTACCAACAGAAGAAGCGGCCCGCATTGCTTTACGCACGCAACAAATTGCAGCTTATGAAAGTGGCATTGCCGATACTGCTGATCCGTTAGGCGGCAGTTATTTTATTGAATCGCTTACCGGCGAAATTGAAAAAGCCGCATGGGAATTAATAGAACAGGTTGATGTTTTGGGCGGAAGCGTTGCTGCGATAGAAGAAGGTTTTATGCAGAATGAAATTGCCCGCAGCGCTTATGAATACCAGCGTAAAGTGGAATCAGGAGAAAAGATTATTGTTGGTGTAAATAAATTCATGGTTGACGATGAAGAAAAAATTCCTTTGCTGAAAATAGATGACAGCATTCGGAAAGTACAGGTTGAAAAATTAAAACAATTGAAGGAATCCCGCAATAAAGTATCTGCAATGGCATGTCTTGAAACCCTGCATGGCAAAGCAGTTTCAGGCGAAAATATAATGCCTTCCGTTATTGATGCAGTTGAGAATTTTTGCACACTTGGTGAAATAGCCGATACCTTACGAAAAGTATTTGGTGAATACAGGTAGGGCTTCTGCGATTCGGGGTATCCATAAATTTATAGCAATAGCATTGCATGATAAAAGGCATAGGATTTCAAAAATCCTATGCCTTTTATTTTTAAATAACAATCCTGCTTTATCCTTTTCCTTTTACACGGCTTTGTTCTTCGTCGGAGCTGCTGTGATTGCGCTGTTCGGCTTTCTGGCCTTTGCTAAAGCGGTAAGTAAACGTGAGGTTTACCACACGGCTTTCCCATTTGTTATGAATCTTCACATCCACGTTCTGATAGCGGCTGTAGCCTTTCCACTGCTGAATACCTAAAATATCGCGTACATTTAATTTTACAGAGCCCTTATCTTTCAAAACTTTTTTGGCAACGGCAAAATTCACTGCACCCTGCGGCAGGCCAACGACAGTACCATAAATTGCTTTGCTGTTAAAGTAACCGCTTAATTCTGCGCTCCATCCTTTGGGTAAAGTAAACTGGTTTTGCATATTGGCATTAAATGCCGGTCCTTCCACGTTAATTATACCGGTGTTCACAAATCCCTTATACTTGTTATAAGCACCCTGAACATATAGATTGGCCCTCCACCATTTTGTAACAGGTACTGCTGCATTTACGCTTAATGTAAAACTGTTTTGTCTGGCGAGATTTGTTTTGGTTACAAACGTTGTGTGCGTGCTGTCTATCTGCATCAACTGTTCATTTATAATGTCGTTTACCAACGCATAACTTAATGTGGAAGTGATCATGTTTTTATATACATGCGTCAGCTCGATATTATGACTGAACTGCGGCTTCAGGTAAGGATTGCCCACTTCATACGTATATTTATCAAGAAAATAATAGAAGGGATTCATGTCGCCGTAATCAGGCCTTTGGATTCTTCTTCCGTAATTTAAATTCAACTGGTTTTTATCATTCAAAGCATAATTAATATAGGCTGTGGGGAACAACTGCGTGTAATTGCGTTTAAATGTTTCGCCGGTAGTTAACTGCCTGCCCTTTGCGTTAGTATTTTCAAGACGCAGGCCCAACTGGGCGCTCCATTTCTTATTCAATTGTTTGCTTGCATTTACATAAGCTGCATTGATGTTTTCTTCATATACAAAATGGTTAGAACGGCCTGAATCTGTAATCCATTCATCGTTAATAAAATTAGTATAAAGGGCATTGTTATCTGTTTTTACATAACTGCTTTTTAAGCCGGCTTCAATTTTCATGTTGTTTTTTAAAGGATGCACGTAATCAATCTTACCACTGTAAATATTTATTTTACCGGGCAGTTCGCCACGCAGCAATTCATCAGCAGAAATCTTATTACTCTTCTCATCATAAAAACTATTTACGAAAAGCTGGTCAGATGAAGATTGATATTGCAGATAATCTATATTGGCAGACAACTCTCTTCCGGCAGAATCAAATTTTGTTTCCATGTTAAGATTGGCGCCATAATTTTTCCAGTTGTTTTTTGAAATACTGTTTGTATAAGTTTCGTTTTGCAGCGCGTTAGCTGCGTTATATATATCTGTAACATTATTGTTAGTGTTAGTGCCGGGGTTGAAATTGCCGTTTACTGAAAAACCTAGCGTTGTTTTTTTAGTAGCATAAAAATCGAGGCCGGTTTTAAAATAATGCGATTGATATTCAGATTGCATATCACTGGTCTGTACAAATTTTGTATCTATTTCACCTGCCTCATTTCTAAAATTTCTTTCAAGGTCAAGTGTATGATAACGTTTGCTGTAATTATAACTATAGTTGCCAAACACATTTACTTTACCCGAACGATAATTAAAGTTGATGCTCTCATTTGTTTTTGGAAATTTACCGATACCAAAGCCTGTTGTTACGCCGGCACTAAATCCTTTAACCTTTGTTTTCTTGGTTTTGAAATTAATAATGCCTGAATTGCCTGCCGCATCATATTTAGCAGACGGGTTCGTCATCAATTCAATCTGGTCGAGGCTTGTTGATGGTAGATTCTTTAAATAATTGGCCAGGTCCTGGGCGCTTAAGTAAGTAGGCTTACCGTCAATCATTACTACTACGCCGCCTTTTCCTTTCAGGCTTATATTGCCATCTTTATCCACCACAACACCCGGTGTTTTTTCCAGGATTTCGTAAGCCGATAAACCGGCATTGGTGGGTGATGCATCTATATTTACAACAGTTTTATCAATTTTTTGTTCGATGAATTGTCTTTGCGATGTAACTACCACATCAGAAAGTTTGGCTGAAGATTGAAGACTGATGGTTTTCAGATCAACCATTGGATGCTCGTTATCGAGTGTTATAAGCGGCGAATACCAGGTTTCATTACCCACAAACTGAACGGAAGCCAGGTAGTTACCTTTACTGATTTTATCTATTAAAAATTGTCCGTTTTTATCGGAGAATTGCTGTTTCAGCATTGATGAGTCCGGCTTTAGCAGCATAATTGTGGCAGCCTCTAACGGTTTTTCAGCAATAGCTACTTTGCCATTAATAGAGAAATATTGCGCATTAACTATTGAAAAGCAACAACTTAAAATAATGGTAAGTGTAAAAAAAGTTTTCATCTTGCAGTTTATTAAAGTTCCTTGTTATGATAATTACATAACAAATGTAAGTACCATGCATTGCATAGTTCAATATTATACATAAACGGCAGTTTGATTATTTGACCGGTTTGGTTCCTGAAAAGAATGAATTGAAAGAAATATCAAAATTTTAAAAAGAATATAAACCAGAAATCTCTAAAGATTTGGTTTACTGTAAGTGGGAATAAGACGTTGTAAATCCTGATATGAAATTAAGATAGCTGAAACAACCTCTGAAGGTTATCCAATTTGGATTTGCTGAATTGTATTATTATTTCTCCTGTAATTCAGCAACCACCGGCATATGGTCTGATGCTGTTTTATTCTGGACTACGTTATGTGATAATATAGCGAAAGCCTCTTTTGGTTTAAATGCAATAAAATCTATGGCGCCCGTTTCGCCATCTTCACCAAAAGTTGGCGGGCAGTTATTGCAGGTGCGTGTAAAATGCTCATCAAGCGTATTAATTACTTCGCTCCTTTCGGTTGAATTAAAATCGCCGGCTATAATAAACGGCAAAGAAGTTTCTTCAGCAATGCGGCAAATCTCTTTAATCTGTAAATCCCTGCTGGCTTTATGATAGGCTTCCAGATGTGTGCAGCCAAAACGAAAACTTTTACCGCCTGGAAGCGTAACCGTTCCTGTTGCCAGCATGCGTTGTTCGCCGCCATTAACGGAATCCATCGGCAGGTGGTAAGCTTTGGTATCACTTAACGAGTATTTAGACAATATAAGAATACCGTATTGTCCGTCATCAAAATCCATTGCTTTTGCAAAGAAGAAAGATGGATAGCCTGCCTTAACCGCCAGTTGTGCCGCTTCATTAATTCTGCCTGAGCGGTTTGTGTTTACATCCACTTCCTGCACAGCCACTATGTCTGCGTTTTGCCTTTTAATTACAGCAGCAATAGCATTTACATCAATCACACCAGGCTTGCCGGGAGGGTTGCAATGATGAGCATTATAGGTCATTACTTTAATAGTATTGCCGGCAAAATCACCGGTCTGCATATTCTTATGGGAACTGGCAGTAATAAAGATCACTGCAATAATCAATATAAATTTCAAGCGTTTGTATTGCATATATTAATGATGATCGCTGTTGTTTGTTTGATAACCAATCTTCACATCGTTCACCTTTGCCGGTAGCCATACCTGCATATCGTTGGAACCGCGATTGCACCAGGCATAATAAGGAATAGCTGTAACCTTACGCTGCTGCATAATAACAGACTGGCCATCTGCAGAAGGCACAGCAGCAAGGCCTTTACCTTCCAATGCAATAACAGGTTCTGTAAGCACCTGCATATTTTCCGGCGTAAATGTGGCTGAAGGCGGTACAATAATATCCCATACGCCTTCTTTATTGTCTGCTCCTTCCAGACAATAC
>JAEWJV010000636.1 GCA_023386395.1 Bacteroidota bacterium | reverse complement strand
GGATAAGAAATTAGCCAACTGGCAATCTATTCCAACCCTGGGCTTTAATACACAGGCTGGTTACCAGTTTGGCCGCAGCATCGATCCTACATCGAACCAATACACAAATAATAAGATATTTTTTCAGAGCTATGGCTTGCAGGCAGGCGTTACATTGTTTAATTTTTTCAGCATAAGAAATAATCAACTCTCGTCAGCTAAAAGTGAAGAGGCCGCAAAAATTGGAATAGACAAGGCCAGGAATGATATTGCTTTGAATGTAGCAGCATCTTACCTGCAGACATTACTTGCAGTGGAGCAAACGAATATTGCAAAAGTGCAGATTGACCAAACCCGTGCGCAGCTTGATAATACAAGGAAGTTAGTTGATGCAGGCAGCATGCCAGAATTGAATGCGGCACAGCTTGAATCGCAACTCGCAACAGATAGCTCTAATTATATTACTGCGCTGGGCTCAGCAGATCAGAACCGCATTCAACTGATAGCGATGCTTAATTTGGATGAATCCACTCCATTCAGGGTGGCTACGCCGGATGTTGATAAAATTCCTATTCCGGCATTGGCTGAACTCGATCCTGCTTATGTTTATCAGTTGGCTTTGGGTAGCCAGCCCTTGCAACAGTCAGACAGCATGCGTATTCTTTCAGGAGAATATGCTGTAAGAAGCGCAAGAGGTGCTATGTATCCTACACTAAGTTTATATGGGCAATTAGGCAGCAATTATGGCAATAATTATTATGAACAAACCGGTTCATTCCCCTATACTGATACAACCCATACCAATGACCCCAGATATTATGTTGTTAACCACCATGAATTACCCTTATATAGTAAAGTGCGTTATTTTAAACAAATCGGTAATATCAATTTTAGCCAGGGTGTAGGCCTGCAATTAAACATCCCCATCTTAAACGGAAGGCAGTTAAAAACCAATTACGACCGCGCCAAACTTAATCTTGAAAACTACAGGCTGCAAAAACGCACAGACGACTTAACATTACAGCAAAATGTATATACAGCTTACAGCAATTCTGTTGCGGCGATGGCAAAATATAATTCAACCACAAAAGCAGTGCAAACGCAGCAGTATGCATACGACCTTGCCACAAAAAGATACGAGATAGGCATTCTTTCAACAATAGATTACATTACCATTCAAACCAATTTATTTACAGCCAAAATTAACCAGGCGTCTGCCAAGTACGATTACATCTTCAAAATGAAGGTGCTCGAATTTTATAAAGGCCAGGGCGTACAGTTTTAAGATGAATGCATAAACTTTTACATTATGAGTAAAAAATTAAAATGGATTATTGGGATATTATTAATATTAATTGTGCTGCTTGTTATTTTAAGCAAAGCAGGTGTTCTGGGTAAAGATGAAGGCATTGAAGTTACGGCCGAAAAAGCTGCTACGCGTACCATTACGGAAACAGTAACCTCCACAGGAAAGGTGTTCCCCGAAATTGAAGTAAAAGTGAGCCCTGATATATCAGGTGAAATTGTGGAGCTGAATGTGCAGGAAGGCGACACTGTGCGCCGTGGCCAGGTGGTTGCCAAAATTTATGCTGATATATATTCTTCCCAAAGAGACCAGGCTGCTGCCGTAGTGGCTCAATCACAGGCACAGGTAGCCAATTCGCAGGCGCAACTGGGTGCATTAAAGGCTACATTGGACCAGGCAGAAGCTGCCTATAAACGCCAGAAAACGTTGCTTGACCAAAAGGTGATTTCGCAATCTGAATTTGAAACTGCCCAGCAGGCTTATGAATCAGCCAAAGCTAATTTTATTGCTGCACAAAGCGGTATCAATGCGAATAAAGCCAGTGTGCAAAATGCACTTGCAGGTTTGACCAGCGCCAATAAAGATTTACAGCGCGCCACCATTACCGCGCCTATGGATGGCGTAATAAGTTTATTGAGTGTAAAGAAAGGAGAACGCGTTGCGGGCAACAGTTTTAATGTGGGCACGGAAATGATGCGCATAGCTGATCTCAGCAGCATAGAAGTGCAGGTGGATGTTGGTGAAAACGATATTCCCAAAGTAAAGCTCGGCGATACGGCAATCGTTGAAATTGATGCTTTCAATAATCGTAAATTCAAAGGTGTTGTATATAAAATAGCCAACCCGGAAACATCTGCCTTAACCAGCAGTTCAGGTTCTTCTTCCACTTCTGTAACCAACTATGAAGTGCATATTCGCCTGCTTCCCAGCGATTATAAAGACCTTATTGTAAAAGGGCAGCCTTTTCCTTTCAGGCCAAATATGACAGCCAGCGCCGATATTCAAACGCAAACACATACCAATGTTTTGACCGTGCCTTTGAATGCTGTAACAACGAGGAGCAGGGAAGATGTATTGAAAGCCGACTCGACCAAAAATAATAAGACCGACAGCACTGTAAGCAACAACACTGACAATGACCTTGCAGAAGTTGTTTTTATTTTGCAACCGGATGGTAAGGTTAAAATGAGCGAAGTAAAAACTTCTATTCAGGACATTAATAATATTGAAGTTAACAGCGGTTTAAAAACCGGTGAACAGGTAATTACAGGCCCTTACGATGTTGTAAGCAAAACGCTTAAAAACGGCGATAAGGTTAAGGTGGTAAATAAAGACCAGCTTGTAAAAAGTTTTGAGAAGAAATAGATAGATTGATTAAAGGCGTAAGGGGTAAGGTATAGGGCGTAAGGCATGAGGAAGAATGATCGTGCTATTTTATTCTCTTCGTTATTATTTAATAATTGTAAGGCTGGCTCAGTTTTTTAAACTGAGCCAGCCTTTTTTATACAATGCCTTACATGTGATTAGCACATGAAATTCATTGTTTGCAGGTTTTGCTTCTATCTTTGACATTTTAATTTACGATATGCAATTCGGAGTAATAGGAAGCGGAAGCTGGGCTACGGCCCTCGCAAAAATTTTAACCGGCAACGGCAACAATATTTATTGGTATATACGTAATACTGATACCATTAACCAGCTTGCGCAACGCAGGCATAATCCTCATTATTTAAACAGCGCGTTCTTTAATATAAATTTATTGGAGCTAAGCAGCAACGTTAATTATGTGATTGAAAAAAGCGATGTGCTGGTTATAGTAATTCCATCGGCTTATGTGCATCAATCTTTGAGCGCCCTGAATAAAGATATGTTTACAGGAAAGAAAATTATCTCTGCTATAAAAGGCATACTGCCTGAGAAAAATCAGTTACTGAACGAATACCTTGCAGAGAATTTTAATGTACCGCTTGAAAATTATTTTACCGTGCTAGGCCCTTGCCATGCTGAAGAAGTAGCGGCTGAAAAATTATCTTATCTTACTTTTTCGGGGCTTGATACAGATGTAACAAAACAACTTGCCGCCAGTTTTAAAACAGACTTCATCAATACAATAGTAAACACCGATATTTTAGGTGTACAGTATGCCGCTGTCTTAAAAAACATTTATGCATTGGGCGCTGGTATTGCACACGGGCTTGAATACGGTGATAATTTTTTAAGTGTCTATATAGCCAATGCTGCCAATGAAATGGTTAGGTTTTTACGTGAAGTGAAACATGATGCTTCTGATGTTCAGCTTAACTATTCTGCATCTGTTTACCTTGGTGATTTGCTCGTTACCTGCTATTCTTTATACAGCCGTAACCGCATGCTGGGTAATATGATCGGAAAAGGATATTCCGTTAAAGCGGCCCAACTTGAACTGGGAATGGTAGCGGAAGGTTATAATGCAAGTAAATGCATTCATATCACCAATCAGGCTCTCCGTGTGCAAATTCCGATAGCTGAGATTGTTTATAAGATTTTATGGGAGCAGTTACAGCCTGCTGAAGGCTTTGCCGCCATTGAAAATTTATTGGTTTGATTCCATGGCTTTCATATAAGTAGCCAAATCTTTATCACCTCTTCCGCTTAAACAAATTATAGTTACATCGTTCGGTTTTAACTTCATCTGTTCCAACGCCGCTAATGCATGCGCAGATTCCAGTGCCGGGATAATGCCTTCCATTTTAGTAAGATTGAAAGCTGCATCCAGCGATTCTTTATCTGTAGCGCTTAAAAACCTTGCACGGCCGCTTTCGTATAAATGTGCATGCAATGGCCCGATGCCCGGATAATCGAGGCCTGCTGAAATACTGTGTGGCTCTACAACCTGGCCATCAGGCGTTTGCATTACGAGGCTTTTACTGCCATGCAAAACCCCTGGTTTTCCAAGCTGCGTTGTAGCAGCACTCATGCCGCTGTCAATACCACAGCCTGCAGCTTCCACAGCTACCAGTTGCACCTGCAGGTCATCTAAAAAATGATAAAAGGCACCGGCTGCATTGCTGCCGCCGCCCACACAGGCCACTACATAATCTGGAAATTCAGTGCCTTCTTTTTCTTTTAATTGCTTTTTTATCTCTTCACTTATCACACTTTGAAAACGCGCCACCATATCAGGATAGGGGTGAGGTCCAACCACAGAACCTATCACATAATGTGTATCATTAGGATTATTGATCCAGTCGCGGATAGCTTCGTTGGTGGCATCTTTTAGTGTTTTGCTGCCGCTTGTTGCGGGCAATACCGTTGCACCCAGCATATGCATACGTGCTACATTAGGCTGCTGGCGCTCCATATCCACTTCGCCCATATATACAATACATTCAAGCCCTTTTAATGCGCAAACTGTTGCTGTAGCCACGCCATGCTGCCCGGCGCCTGTTTCTGCAATAATTCTTTTCTTGCCCAGTCGTATAGCAAGCAATACCTGGCCAATGGCATTGTTTATTTTGTGCGCGCCGGTATGGTTTAAATCTTCCCGCTTTAAATAAATTTTTGTATTGAATTGTTTGCTTAAACGCTCTGCCAAAAATAAGGGTGTTGGCCTTCCCGCATAATCATGCAGCAAATGCTGAAACTCTTTCTGGAAGCTGTCTTCATACATTATCTGCAAATATTTTTCCTTTAGCTCTTCCACATTGCGCTGCAGCATTTCGGGAATATAAGCGCCGCCAAAACTTCCGTAATAACCAAAGATGTCCGGTTGTTTGTATGTGCCTTTATTATTGGGTGTTACTATATTTATCATCACTCGTTAATTATCGTAAGAAATATTATTTATGATACCAGCTTTTGCAGTGCTGTTGGGCACGGTTGCGTCGCAACACTGCGGCTGATGAATTGCTGCCAAGCTTTACAGCATCAACTGCATAAAAATCAAATCAAGCCATTTATTAAACTTATAGCCTACTTCTTTTAAACGCACTGTTTCCACAAAACCAAATTGTTTATGCAAGGCAATGCTGGCTTCATTGTCAGCAGTAATGCCTGCAATCATTGTATGCAGGTTCATTGCCCTGGCAGTATCAATTAACGGCTGCATTAATAATTTGGCAATCCCCTTACCGCGTTGCTCCGCTTTTACGTAAACAGAATTTTCCACCGTATATTGATATGCCTGCCATGCCCTGAATTGGCCGAATGTGCTGAAGCCAACTATGTCATTATTTTCTTTAGCAACAAATACCGGAAAATTTTCTTTTTGTTTTTGAGCAAACCATTCTTTCCGCATTTGTAGTGTTTGTAAGTCGTAATGAAATACAGCCGTTGTATTTTGAATGACATCATTATAGATATCAAGTATAGACTGCAGATCAACTTCTGTTGCTTTGCGGATTGACATCATGGCCTGGTATTTTCTTCAAACAAATTTGGCAGCAAAGGTTCGCTTAACCGTTTCTTAAAAGTTTTTACCATTTCTATATCTTTTACGCCGGGCATAATTTCAAATTTGCTGTTTATATCAACTGCAAACAGGTCCTTTGATACTGCATGCATGGCGAATTTTTTTATTTCATCCGCATCATCGGGCGATATGCCACCTGCTAAAAAGAACGGCTTTTGAATATCCAGGCCTTTTAAAAGCTGCCAGTTAAATTTTTTGCCGCTGCCGCCAAATGAAGGCGTTTCCGTATCGAATAAAAACATATCGGCTGCTTCATAATAATCTTTTATTTTCCATTCCACATTATCATCATTACTCAGCCGGAATGCTTTAATAACAGTTATATAATTTGATATTCTTTCACAATAACGCGGCGATTCATTTCCGTGCAATTGCACCAGGTATAAACCGCAGTCATCTATGGTTCGCAGTACTTCATCCACATCTTCATCCACAAAAATTCCTACTTTATTTATTTTACCGCGTATTTTCTTTATAGCTGCAGAAGGCATGCTTTTATAAACATATCTCGGTGAAGGCCGGTAAAAATTGAACCCTGCGAATTCCACCCCAAGCTCGTTTAGCTGGCTTACCTGTTTGATATTGGTAAGCCCGCAAACCTTAATCCTGAAATGACCCCGCTGCTTTATATTACCGGCAGCCTGCTTATTTAATTCAGTCATGTTTATTGCTGAATGTTGCAGTTGTTGGAAGATTCATATTAAACTTCTGAGTCTTCAAACAACTTCGTCAATAAATTAAATTACTGCATGCTTAAAAAGCAGGTTTCATCTGTTTTTTGAGCGCTTTCATAAATTCAGCAAAAGCAACCGCAGGTTTTGACGCCTTCATAAAATTTTCGCCAATTAAAAACCCTTTAAATCCGAGATTGTGTAAAGCTATAATTGTTTCAACATCCGAAATACCGCTTTCAGAAATCCCAGGCTTATCTGCCGGCAAAAATTTTATCAGGTCTTTTGAAGTTTGTATATCAGTAACAAAAGTTTCGAGGCTGCGGTTGTTAACGCCTATAATATCTGCCTCATCACAAATATGCCCGATCTCTTCTGCTGCATGTAATTCAAGCAATACTTCAAGGTTCAGCTCTTTGGCTTTTACAGCAAGCTGCTTCACCTGCTCTTTTGATAAACAGGCTGCAATAAGAAGTATAACATCTGCGCCATAAGCCTTGGCTTCATATAACTGAAACTCATCTATTATAAAATCTTTGCGCAATAAAGGAATCTCAACTTCAAGCCTTGCAATTTTTAGCTCTTCTATGTTGCCGCCAAAAAAATCTTCATCTGTTAGAATTGAGCTGGCTGCAGCTCCATACTCTTCATAAGCAGGAACGACTTCACCAATGTGTATATGTTGATTGATCCAGCCCTTTGAAGGCGACTTTCTTTTAAACTCAGCTATAATATTTGGCTGGCCGTTTAACAAACGCTGCTTAAGAGAAAGGCCTTTGCCATTGAAATCTTTATTCAGCGATTTTAAAAAATCAATATCCATGATTGATTTTTTTTCGGCTACTTCCAGTTTCTTTTTTTCTATTATTGTTTGCAGGATATTCATTGCAGCGAAATTAGTTTTTGTAACGCAGAATATGCTTTTCCTCCATCAAGACTTTCTACTGCTGCATTATAAGCGTCGTTATAATTTTTATAATTGCCCGTGCATTGCAGGGCCATGGCCGCATTGGCAAGCACCACGGCATTTTGCGCCCATGAACCATCGCCTTTTATAATCTGCATAAAAATTTTTGCTGCCTCATCGGTTGTATTGCCACCCATAATATCACGGGCGTCAACAAACCTTTTTCCAAGTTCCACCGGCGTTTTAATTTTTTCGCCGCTATTGGTTATAACCTTTGTATCGTTGGTAAGCGATATTTCATCATAACCATCAAGGCCGTTGATAATGGTAAAAGGCCTGCCGCTTTTTTGCAAAAGATAATTATAAATTCTTGCCATTTCGAGGTTATACACGCCTACTAACTGAAACGCCGGTGAAGCAGGGTTAACCATCGGGCCAAGCATATTGAAAAAAGTTCTTAAACCAAGATTTTTGCGAAGCGGCCCCACTGTTTTTAATGCAGGATGAAACAAAGGCGCATGCATAAAACAGATATTGGCTTCCTCTATTTCTGATTTCAGCTTTGCATTGTCGGCTTTGAATTTATAGCCTATCTGCTCCATTACATTGGAGGCGCCGCTCACAGATGTTGCTCCATAATTACCATGTTTGGCAACTTTCTGTCCTGTACCTGCAACAATAAAACAGGCGAGTGTTGAAATATTAAAAGTGTTTTTTCCATCACCGCCGGTGCCAACAATATCTATTGTTTTATGGCCGTTCAAATCAACTTTTACACAAAGCTCAAGTAATGCATCGCGGAAGCCTTCAAGCTCTTCAATGGTAATGCTGCGCATTAGAAATACGGTTACAAAAGCCGTAACTTCTGTATCGTTATATGCACCCTTTGAAATGTTGATCAAGATTTCCTTTGCCTGTTGGTAAGGCAATGTTTTGTATTCAAATAAGTATTGTAAGATTCTTTTCATACCCTATCCCCTAAAGGAATTTATAAAGTGATTAATTTTTAAACGCTTTTGTTTAATAACATAGATGACTAAATTTTAGTCTGCTTCAGGGATGGGCTTAACCAGTTCCGCATGATCTTTTCCCCATCCGGCGTAAGAACACTTTCAGGATGAAACTGCACACCCTGCACATCATACGTTTTATGCTGAAATCCCATGATAAAACCGTTTTCATCTTCTGCTGTTACTTCCAGTTCTTTGGGAAAATTTTCTTTACTTACGATCCAGGAATGATAACGGCCAACGGGAAATGTTTCTGGTAAGCCTTCAAACAAAGGGCTGTTGACCGTTGGCTGTTGACCGTTAAGTGTTTTCACCGGCGTTGCCACGCCATGAAATACACTGGAAAGGTTGGTAAGCTGCCCGCCGAAGGCTTCAGCAATTGCCTGATGGCCGAGGCAAACACCAAGTATAGATTTTGACGGCGCATATTCTTTAATTAAAGGCAACAATAAACCCGCTTCAGACGGAATGCCTGGGCCGGGCGATAAAATGATTTTATCATACTCCCTTATTTTTTCCAGCGGTATTTTATCATTGCGATATACATCAACTTTCTCATGCGTTATTTTTTCAACAAGATGAACGAGGTTATAAGTAAATGAATCGTAGTTGTCAAATATTAATATTTTCATTTTAAATAAGTCCATTGACCATGGACCATGGTCTATTATCTTTAAATTGTTTGGGCTATTTCAATTGCCTTTTTAAGTGCGCCTAATTTATTGTTCACTTCCTGCAGCTCATTTGCCGGGTTTGATGCGGCAACAATACCGGCGCCGGCCTGGTAATGCAATGTATTTTCCTTACTTAAAAATGTGCGTATCATAATGGCCGTGTTGCAGGTGCCATCAAATCCTATGAACCCTATACAACCAGCATAATATCCGCGGGTGGTGGGCTCAAATTCATCAATCAACTGCATGGCCTTATACTTTGGCGCGCCGCTTAAAGTGCCTTGCGGAAAAGTGAGGGCAATCAATTCAAACGGGTTGGCATCTTTGCCCACGTTGCCAATAACCTCGCTTACCAAATGGATAACATGCGAGTAATAATATACCTGCCTGAAATAATTCACATGCACATTATTGCAGCAACGGCTAAGATCATTGCGGGCAAGGTCAACCAGCATGGTATGCTCTGCATTTTCTTTTGCATCCTCCAATAAAGCTTCAGTAAGCTCACTGTCTTTTATTGCATTGCCGGTGCGTTTAAATGTGCCGGCAATAGGGTGCACAATAGCTTTTCCATCTTTAATTATCAACTGCGATTCGGGGCTTGAGCCCATGAGTTTATAATCGCTGTAGTCAAAATAAAATAAATAAGGCGATGGGTTCACGCTGCGCAATGCACGGTACACATTAAACTCATCTCCCGTAAATTTTTGCTGAAACCTCCTGCTTAAAACAATTTGAAAAACATTGCCGCGAATACAGCTTTTAATGCCCTTCTTCACTATTTCCATATAATCTTCATCCGAAATATTCACTGTTTCGCTTGCCTGCAGTTTGAAAGGAAATACAGGTACGTCCCTGCTTCTTATGAGCGATTCTATTACATCCATTTCGCCTGGCAAGCCATTAATAGCATTCTCGCATAAATACATCTCATCCTTAAAATGATTTATTGCGATTACATATTGATAAAGCCTGTAACGCATTACGGGGATTTCGGGCGTTTGCCTTTTGCTTTTTAATTCTAATGTTTCAAAAAACTGAACCGCATCATACGTGCAATATCCAAATAAACCCTGCGCAATTTTTATATTATTATCATCCGTTTCGTTTACCTCAAACTGCTGCATAAAGTTCCATAACAAAGAAGGCACATTGGTTGTTTCATTAAGCGGTTTTTTTTCGGGCTTATGATTAGGGTATTTTATTTCTATTTCTGAAAAGCTGGTTATTTCAATACCACCTATGGCATTAATGCCGATAAAAGAATAACTATTTTCAGCCGAGTGATGGTCTGTGCTTTCAAGCAATATGGTATCTCTGAACCGGTCTCTCAACCGCAGGTATATGCCAACGGGCGTATAAACATCTGAAAGCATTTTTTTGTAGCGTGTTTCTATCCGGATCTTTTTCATTCGTATAATTTTTGTTTTTCCGTGGCTTTATGAAATCCCTTCCTATGCATTCCCTGTATAATAATTACTTGACATAGGCGATTTCTGTCTCAATAATTTTCTTTAATGTGTTACAAACAAACAGCCCCGGTGTTGCCGGGGCTGTTTAATATTATTATAATAGCAATAGCATTACATACCCCTGGAGAAGTTTGTATGCCACCACCAATTTGTATTTAAGCTTAATTTTTTCATTTGTGCGTTGCGAATGTAAAACAATTTTTAAATCATCAAAATTATTTTGCAGAATTGTCATTAGTGAAGCTCTGACATTGTTTTTAAAAAATCCTTGCTCAATTTTTTTTCATCGGGCGTTAATTCCGATTTGGTAAGCGGGTGTTGCTCAAAAGGATCAGCGACGAGATTATAAAACTTTCCTCCCTTCGGATTATCTGTTGTATCATATTGTTTGTAAATTGAGTTTTGCATCCATCTTCGTAAATGCGTTAAATCTCCTTCAAACTTACCGGCGCCGGGATAATGATTAAAAACCCAATCCCTCAATATGTATTGCTTCCCTGTTAATTGCGGGGCAAAGCTTTCCCCATCAGTAACGCCATACGAAGCAGGTATGGAGACCTTTGCTATATCTGCAAAAGTTGCCATAAAATCTACGAAGCTTATGAGAGAAGAATCTTTTTTGCCGGCAGGCACTAATCCCGGGCAATAAGCCACCAGCGGCATGTGTGTGCCCAGGTCTAAAGGTGAAGATTTTCCTCCGGGAACTATAATATTATCAGCTTCGCTGTGAATGATATTGGCTGTACCGTTATCAGCAGTAAATATAATAATGGTGCTATCTGCAATGCCGGCGGTTTTTACTTTATCTATCAGCTGCCCAATAAGCTTATCCATATATTTTACCATTGAAGGAAAATACAGCGTATCATCCAGGCTTCTCGGACCCTTTGGATTCCACGATGCAAACGCAGGGTCATCTGGCATAGGGCTAAAGGGGGCATGGCAGAGATCTAATGCCCAATAAACAAAGAATGGATTTTTATTGGCATTACTATCTATAAAATTAAATACATAATCCCTGAACATATCCTGGCCAAACTTACCGTTGGTTTCACTGTCAGGTAAGTAGTTCCCGTTTTCATATATCTCCGGATTCTTATAAAACTTATTGGCAGTTTCTTCGGCTCCCCCGCTATTTAAATTATAGGCGTTATTTACCATGTATTTATCAAACCCAAATAGTTTGATTGAATTATCCCCGCCATCAAATTGCCATTTGCCGGAAGCACAGGTGGCATAACCTGCCAGTTTAAATACGTTGGCAAAAGTGCGCTGAGACTGATCCAGTATGCCCCATGTAGTATAATTCCTGAAATTATATTTGCCGGTTAATAACATAAACCTGGAAGGAGAACATAAGGCACTGCCGTAACAATTTGTAAACTGTGTACCGTTTGCTGCCATAAAATCAAGGTTAGGCGTTTGGTAAGATTGACCACCGCAAAAGGTTGGGATTTCGTAGCCCACATCATCTGCCAGGATTAAGATTACATTCAGGCGTGATTTGGATATTACAGGAGGAGTGGGAGTGGTGTCAGCCGGGTTGCCGGGAATATCCGGTGGAGAAAGATTTGGCTTATTACAGCTTATAATACCTAAGAAAACAGGCAGAAACAAAAATAGCCATATAGCGCCGTTAAGGTGTGAGAACATTCTCACCTGTTTGGCTGTAGTCGTTTTCATAACAGATAATTAGAAATAAGTTACTTGCATAGAGAGCAGCAGGTTAAGGTTAATGGCGGTAAAAGTATTGAAAAATGCAATTGATTACAAAATTGATATGAGGCTGAAAGTTTGGTTGAATTGTTATTTTGCAATAAACTTTCTCTTTCTTAAAATTATTTATTAATTGTGATAAGCGTCTATTACGCTTTGCAATGTTACTTTTTCTTTTTGCTCATCAATCGTTTGTTCGTTTTCTGGTATTGGATTTTTTTCCAGGAAATCTTCTGCATAATTTATCAGGCTTGTTTGGTTACTATAAAGCTTATATTTTTTATCCATTGCCCAAACCACCGGAGGATCAGCATCCGGCCCGCGCTGATTTAGGTTGTACCAGTTGTAACTATATTGTCTTGCTTCTGCGTTAATACTTCCCATTAACTGATCATAAAAACTAATACCATCCAATGGACCGTAACCGGGAGATACGCCAACACCTGCCGCCGCTGCGATGGTTGGCAGAAAATCAACCAGGTCAACCAGGTTTCCGTTTCTGGAAGGGGAAACATGGCCCGGCCAGTAGGCTGCAAATGCAAGATGGGTACCTGTTATTTTAGTATGCCCCTTACCACCAC
>JAEWJV010000439.1 GCA_023386395.1 Bacteroidota bacterium | reverse complement strand
GACGATTGGTTTTCTGATAGTGATTTTTGCAGGCACAGATAAATGGAAAGCAAAAGCGCCTATCATCAGTTTTGTAAAACCTTTTGCATTTACCAACCAGGATAATCAGCCTTTTACCGAGAAAGATATGGCCGGAAAAGTTTGCGCCGTTAATTTCTTTTTCACTACCTGCAAAGGAATTTGCCCTGTAATGAATAATAATCTTGACAAAGTATATGGCGATTTTAAGAACGAAAAAGATTTCATGATTGTTTCCAATACCTGCGACCCGGAAACAGATTCCGCAGCGCAGTTAAGGCATTATGCAGATTCGATGAAGGTTGACACGCGTAAATGGGTTTTTCTCACCGGCAGGAAAGACAGTCTTTACTTTGCTGCCCGCAACAGCTATTTAATTGATGACCCGAATAATAATGTTGGCAGCATTAACGACCAGTTTTTACATTCGCAGTTTGTGGCATTGGTTGATAAATTTGGTAATGTACGAGGCCAGGTATATGATGCGTTAAAGCCGGAAGATTTAAAACTGATGGAATCCAATATCAGGGCCTTATTGAAAGAAACGAAGCCACCTGAAATAACAACCAACGGCACATCCTTCGCAAATTAACATACATGAAAGATGAAATATCAGATATATTAAAAAATAACCAGCTTAGCGTTACAGAAAACAGGCTTAAAATATTAGAGCTGTTTCAGAAAAACGGTAAAGCGCTTTCCCATGGCGATATTGAAAAAATGAGCGGCAAACATTTTGACCGTGTAACTATTTACCGTACGCTTCAAACCTTCGTTGATAAAGGGATTATTCATACCATACCTACAGCAGATAATTCCATCATGTATGCTTTGTGCAAGGAAACCTGCAGCGAAGGCCATCATCATGATGATCACGTGCATTTTTTATGCGAGGAATGCGGTACCACTTATTGCCTGGATAATGTAACTATCCCTGAAGTAACTATTCCAAAAGGGTTTTCCGTGCATCAAACAAATGTTTTGGTAAACGGTATTTGCAAAAACTGCAGGTAAACCTTCTTACACAGCAATTGCTTCTTTATTATACTTATTCCTGTATTCAAGCGGTGATAACCCTGTTATCTTTTTAAAGATGGTCCTGAAAGCCTTCGGATCATTATAACCCACATCATACATTACCTCGTTCACGTTTTTCCTGCTGCTTTCAAGGTTCTTTTTAGCGGCTTCAATTTTTACACGCTGAATGTATTCAATAACGGTATTTGACGTTGCTTTTTTAAACCTGCGTTCCATATTTCTCCTGCCAAGGGCAAACATGGATGCAAGCTGGTCAACAGTTATTCTGTCTTCAAAATTATTTTCAATAAATTCCTGTGCTTTTTTTATAGGCTCATCATCATGTGTTTTCTGGCCTTCAAAAATTATAAAGGGCGATTGGCTTATCCTGTCAATATCAATCATAAATTCTTTGGCGATGAGTACAGCAATTTGCCGGCCTGCGTACTTTTCAATAATATACACCAGCAGGTTTAAAAAAGAATAAGCGCCGCCGCTTGTATAAATGCCACTGTCTTCTGTCATAATCTTATCATCCACCAGGTTTACTTCCGGAAACAGCCTTTTAAAATCGTTGGCAGCCGTCCAGTGGGTAGCGCATTGCCTGCCATCAAGCAATCCTGTGCTTGCCAGGAAAAATGACGCAATGCAAAATGTGGCTATTTCTGCACCATGGTCATACTGCTCCTTTATCCAGGGCACAAAGGCTTCATTGTTTTGCATAACAGAATCTGGTTTGCCATGTATGGCCGGTATCATTATGAGGTCGGTTTTTTTTATATCATCAATCAATACATCAGGCATAATTGTAAATAAACCGCGCTGGCTCGCCTCTTTCGAAATGCCCACGAGCTGCACTTTAAATAATGGTGGTTTGCCTTCACGTGCACGAAGCGTATTTACTTCATTCATAATCTGGTGTGTGCCTTCAATGTTCACTACGCTTGTATGTCCGTGCGGAATAAGAATTGATACATGTTTCATATGTTGTGTTTTTCAATTGCTGCGCAATCTTTTTATGTTACCGGCTATTACAATGCTATTAAGCTTAGTTGTGTCACTCCCTTCAACTGCATTAATCCTGCTGAGCTATAACATCAGGTTATGGCCGCAATGCGGACAGCAAACATAAAAAATGTTTTTGTCGTAATCAACCCCTTACAAAGCCGTATATGCACCGCTCATATATTAATAGCGCTTTTTAAGTTTGTGTTATCAAATTAAATACAATGGAAAAACTTGAACTCAAAAAAAACATTAACGTTTTTGGAATTGAGGTAAGAACTTTTCCTGAAGGTATTGGCGGGGCATTTGATGAATTAATTAAGAAAACCGGTGATTGTGCGGATAAAAGAAATTATTATGGTATAAGTAGTATGCATAAAGATGGCATAGTTTACAAAGCAGTTGCTGAAGAAAGATATGAAGGAGAGGGTGCAAGGCTTGGTTATGAAAATGATATTATAGAAAAAGGAACGTACTTGTATCAAACATTATATCACTGGGCAAACAAAACCCATTTAGTTAAAGATATTTTCAGCGAAATGATGCATGATGAACGCATTGATATTACGAAACCCTGCATAGAATGGTATAAGAGCGATGAGGAAATGCTATGCATGCTGAAGCTGGAAAATTTAATAACAATTAAAAGCTAACCTATGTTTAAACACACAAAAGCATTCAGCGGGTTTTCTGTAAATGATATACAGAAAGCAAAGGAATTTTATGGCAATGTGCTTGGCCTTGAAATAAAAGATGGCATGATGGGCATATTAGAGCTGCATATTGAAGGTAATAATCCGGTTATTGTTTATCCAAAGCCTAACCATGAACCGGCCACCTTTACCATTTTAAACTTTCCGGTTGATGATATTGATAAAGCCGTTGATGCACTCATTGAAAAAGGTGTTGTATTTGAACAATACGGCGGCGATATTAAAACAGATGAAAAAGGCATAAGCAGGGATAACGGCGGGCCCCATATTGCCTGGTTTAAAGACCCTGCCGGTAATATTCTTTCCGTGCTTGAAGTAAAATAATTTTAACGAACGCGGGCTGCTGCTTTGTTGCCCCAAACATTGTATTATGATAAAAGAAAAAATAAATACTGAGATATTATTCAGCAGTCTCGATGCAACAAGCAATGAATTAATGCAATTGGTACAGGATAAAAAGGAAGAGACGCTCAACGCAGTTCCTTTCGCCAATAGCTGGACAGCAGCGCAGGTATTAATTCATATAACAAAGTCCAACAGGGCCATAGCGCAAGGCCTGCAGATGCACGGCCTGCCTGCTGAAAGAGATCCTGAACAAAATGCAGATCATCTTAAAAAAATATTTCTTGATTTTACAGCAAAATATAATGCACCTGATTTTATTATTCCTGAAGATGGCTATCATAACAAAGGGCAAATAATTAATGCGCTGGAATTATCAATCAGGAATTTGCAAACAGGGCGCAATGAAACCGATCTTTCTGAAATTATTGACCTGCCTATATTTGGTGAAATAACCAAGCTTGAATTATTGCACTTTGTTTTATATCATACACAAAGACATATCCGCCAGTTAAAAAATATACTTGGCACAATTAAAAACTAACCATGTAACTCAGACTATGAAAGGCTGTGGCATAAAAACCGGCGATAATTTTTTTATTTCAGTTTTAAATCGCTTACCAGCATTACATGATCGCTGAGGTTTTCATCAACCATATCAAATTGTTTTACTATAATGCTGGTATCGGGCAGAATATAATCAATGCGCAGCATGGGCGCTAATGTGCTGTAGGTTTTGCCAACGCCTGTACCGGTTTTAAGAAAGGCATCGCTCCGCCGGTTTTTTACCCGGAAATAAGTGTAAGAAGTAGGCACATCATTAAAATCGCCGCAAATAACCGAAGGATGGGTAACGGAATCTGTTTGCCGTCTTACAATATCAGCCTGCAGGCCGCGATTGGTAAAGGCGGCTTTCATTTTAATAAAAATATTTTTGGAAGCATGTATGGCTTCATTATCACGTTCCTTTATTTTATTCATCTCGGCATAATCAGCAGTATTAAATCCAAACGATTGAAGATGGGTTGTAAAAATGCGCAGTGTATCATTATTTATTTTGGCATCCACATAAATAAGGCTGCCGGCAAACTCGCCTGGAAAACCTGTTTTCCCCGAATCGATAAGCGGGTATTTGGAAAAAATGATTGAGCCCGAAGTATAAAAACCGTTTTCCTTATCATAGTCTTTTGAATAAAAATAATAAGGATATTTTTTGCTGAAGAGGCTAATATTATCAGCGTTTTCTCCACGTGTAAAGGAATGATTAAATTCCTGCAGACAAATAATATCGGGTTGAAGATCGAGTACTGACTGGGCCAGTTCTGTACGGTTATGTTGCTTGGTTTCCTGGTTTTTACTTAAACCATACATATTAGCCACATTCCAGCTTATAAGGCGCAGTGTACTGTCGGGTTTAACACTCAAATTGGAAGGCGTAAAGTTAGCCGCGAATGTTACGCTTATTTGTTTATAACCAAGCAGCAAAACAAGAAGCGGCAATAATGATATTTTTGGCTTTGCAATAAGCCAGAAAAAGAAAGCGAATAATAATAAAAAAAACAAATAAGGAAATGTAAGCCCGAGAAAACCAACCAGCCACCAATGCTGTGGGTTTAAAAAAGGAACAAGCAGTGTGAGCCCATACACCAGGCAAAATATTATGGTTATAACGAGGAAGATGTTTCTGATAATATGCCGTACAATATTTGCCATTATTAAAATTAACGAATTGGCATAAATTTTATTTCCATTGCAGGTCGGTTATAACAGGATAGTGGTCGGATATCTTTTTGCCGGCGACTGCACATTGCTCAATCTTAAACTGTTTATCAGTAAAAATATAATCAATACGCAACGTAGGCACAATTTTATAAAAAGTGCGGCCAATGCCTGAGCCTTTTTCAAGAAAAGCATCCTGAAAATTTCCTCTTAAATGATGATATGTATAAGAGGTGGGCACTGAATTTACATCGCCGCAATAAATGGCGGGTATCTGCGTATTATCAATTTTATTGCGGATGATGCTCACTTCCTTTGCATGAAGCTTTTCTATATCGCGAAGTTTATATTGAATAACCCTTTTACGGTGATAGGTTATTTCATAAATATCCTGCTTTAAACGCGAAGTATCGTTGTATAACCTGAAAGATTCAAGGCGTGCTGTAAAAATTCTTAGCGGTTTATTGTTGAGCTGAATATCCGTATAAATCATATTTTGCTTTTCCGGATCGGTAGTAATAGTAACCCTGCCACTGTCAATAAAAGGTTTTTTTGAAAATATAGCGCAGCCATCCGCAACCTTTACACCATTATATAATTTGAAAAAGCCATCGTTTGAAAAGAAGTGATAAGTGTAACCCATGGCCAGCATTTCATCCTGTATGAATGTATTGGTGTCATAATTGGTAATAATATTCAGGAATTCCTGCATGCAAACAACATCAGGATTATTGTTTTTTACCACCTGCAAAATGTCAGACCACTTAACCGATTTTGGATTAGAAGAAACAAATCCCTGCACATTCCAGGTAAGTATTCTCAATGACGAATCTTTCTTTTGAATATTAAATGATGCAGGCGCATTAAAGGCAACTGTTTTGAGAAGATTGGGCAAACCAAAAAATAAGCTTATAAGCATAATGCCTCCCAACTTCTT
>JAEWJV010000500.1 GCA_023386395.1 Bacteroidota bacterium | reverse complement strand
GATGAGGGCAGGCAAAAAGTAATAGATTATGTAGTTGAAAAATATGGCAAAAACCAGGTAGCACAGATTATTACCTATGGTACCATGGCGGCGAAGATGAGCATTAAGGATGTGGCACGTGTAATGGATCTTCCGCTGGCTGAAAGTAACGCTTTGGCAAAAATGGTTCCCGACAGGCCGGGCACTGATCTGGGCCGTGTATTAACAGCGCCGCTTACTTCAAAAGAGGCGAAAGAAGGGGAGAAATCAATTGAAGATAAAGAAGGATATGGCGCTGAAGAATTAGAGAACATTAAGCGGCTTCGTGAAATTTATAAGGGTAATGATATCCGTGGCCAGGTCTTGCGTGAAGCAGAGCGTTTGGAAGGCAGTGTGCGTAATACGGGCATTCATGCGGCAGGCATTATCATTGCGCCAAAAGATCAAACGGAATTGATCCCGGTTGCAACAGCCAAAGATTCTGATTTGTGGGTTACACAAATAGAAGGCAGCACGATCGAAGAATCCGGCGTTATCAAGATGGACTTCCTCGGTTTGAAAACTTTATCCATTTTAAAAACAGCCCTGGAACTCATCAAACAAAATCATAACATAGATGTTGATCTTGATAATATACCATTAGATGATGAACAAACTTTTCAATTATACCAACGCGGTGAAACCAATGCGACATTCCAGTTTGAAAGTGCCGGCATGCAAAAATATTTGCGTGAATTAAAGCCGGATAAATTCGCTGACCTTATTGCAATGAACGCTTTATATCGTCCCGGCCCGATGGCTTACATTCCGCAATACGTTGCGCGTAAACATGGCCGTGAAGATGTTTCGTATGATATACCTGATATGCAGGAATATCTTGAAGAAACTTATGGTATTACCGTGTACCAGGAACAGGTGATGTTGCTTTCACAAAAAATTGCAGGTTTTACAAAAGGCGATGCAGATGTGTTGCGTAAAGCAATGGGAAAGAAAGACCGCAAGACGCTGGATAAAATGAAAGGCAAGTTTATGGAAGGCGCTGTTGCCAAAGGCCATGATAAAGCCATTCTTGAAAAAGTTTGGACGGATTGGGAAGCTTTTGCACAGTATGCATTCAATAAATCGCACTCCACCTGCTATGGTTTTGTGGCTTATCAAACCGGTTACTTAAAGGCGCATTACCCAAGTGAATATATGGCTGCCGTATTGAACCATGCCGGCGCCATTGAAAAGATCACTTTCTTTATGGAAGAATGCAAGCGCATGGGTTTAAAAGTGCTCGGCCCTGATATTAATGAATCACTGAAAGGTTTTGCTGTTAATAAAAAGGGCGAGATACGTTTTGGCCTTGGCGGTTTGAAAGGTGTGGGTGAAGCAGCCATTGAAAGTATTATTGAAGAGCGCAATAAAAACGGCGCTTATAAAGATATCTTCGATCTTATCAAGCGTGTTAACCAGCGTACAGTAAACAAAAAATCCCTTGAGAGTTTAGTACATGCCGGCGCTTTTGATTGTTTCCCCGAAATACACCGGGCGCAATATTTTTATACCATGCCAAATGATGCGGTTACAGGCATTGAGCGTATTATAAAATTTGGCAACGTTTTCCAGGCTAACAAACAAACACAAACAAATACTTTGTTTGGCGATTCAGTTATGCCTGCTATCGCAACCCCGGTGTTGCCTAACTGCCCGGAATGGTCGTTGACAGAAAAACTGGATAAAGAAAAAGATGTCACCGGTATGTTTAAGAGTGGTCATCCGCTCGATCATTTCAAATTTGAATTGAAGTATTATGGCATAATGAAACTTGCCGATTTTTGTGAGATAAAAGAATCCAATACGTTAGCCGCCGCCAATCGCGAAAAAAATATGCGCATTGCAGGCCTGGTTACCGATGCACAGCATCGCATTTCACGCAATGGAAAAAACTTCGGTTCAATGGTTATTGAGGACTTCAGCGGTAAAGCAGAACTAATGTTGTGGAGCGATGATTATGTAAAGTTTAAAAACTACTTAGAGAAGGGCAATAACCTGCTTATCTATGGTTATTTTAAACCTCGTTATAATGGCGAAGATTATGAGTTTAAGATTGTAGCTATAAACTTATTGGAAACCGCAAAAATGAACCTTACACGCAATCTTGAAATATGTGTTGAACCAGCTTCACTTACCAATGAATTTGTACAGTTCGTTGAGCATAACGTAAAAACAAATCCTGGCAAATCTTCTTTAAAATTCAGAATAAGGGAATCGCAGGAAAACCTTGAAGTAGTATTAAATACAACTGATAAAGGGTTTACCATGAATGAAGAAATGGCTTCGTTTTTAATGGATAATCCCGATGTGGAAGTGAGTGTGGGGTTGTTTAACTAAGTTAGTTTGTTGCTACTGAATTTGAAATCCCGCTCTTAACATTTCTTAGGAAATATGAAACGATTGTTTACTGACAACATATATATCATTGCGACTTTACGCCATACAATGCAAAAGAAATTGCAGTGCTGAAAGAATATATAGACAAATCGAAACAGTAACGTGGTCAGGCGGTTAGCAAAGCCATCAGGCCGGTGGCGGCCCTTTCGCAGGAAATTTATTTTAAAACAACTTATCTATATCCTTGTTATATTGCATAAGCATCTCTCTTCATAAAATTAATTTCACCATTAATTTTATTGACCTTGGTTTACTTCACTCAACATATTGCCGCTCAAAATCAATTAAAGAGAACGAACAATTTTTTTTATAATAATCCGGTTCAAGCGAAGCCTTTCTTTTCACCTGTATTACAATTGAAACCCGATGATAAAAAGGCTGAAGCAACCATGCCCGGTCTTCCTGAAGAAACAACTAAATATCTTGAAGAATTAAATCGGGATTTTGACGAAGCAAGAAAAAATTTATGCGAATTATCGCGTGAGCTTTTTAAGCAGGCGATCAATACTAATAATAAAATAAACCGCAATACAGCAATGGCTTTGGATGTATTTTCTAACGTGGCTGCTAATTGCAGCAGCCTGAGCGGTTATATAAAACTTAAACCTGCAAGCATTGCCGGAACAGGCGTGTATAAAACATACGAACATAATTATACAGATGATTACAGCGGTTCAAAAGAAGGGAGAGACAGGTTTGATGCCAATGCCTGGCACCAGGCTGTAAAGAAGGGAACGAACGCCAGAACAAGGGAAGAGATTGCAGGTGTTGGTGGTTTCTATCAGCGTTCTGATGATACAATTAACTTACCGGAAGATGCAACGCTTGGAAGCGCTTTACATGAGAGCATGCATAGGATGTCGGGCAGCAGGTTCAGGAGTTTTACAAGAAAAGCTGATAACCCTGATTTTTTAAGCGAAGGCGCAACGCAATATTTTACAGATAAAGTTTTAACGGACATAGGCTTGCGAAAGATGAGCGGCCATAAATATGGCAGCAATGTAACGGCCATAGAAAATCTCGTACGCAAAATGAATGGCAATTTCGATCCATTGGCCAGGCTATACTTCCAGGATGATATGGCAGCATTTCATGAAATTTTATTCCGGCTTCAACTGGCGCCTGACCTGAAAACTATGATTGCCAATCCAGGCCAGAAAATATATGATGCAGTAAAAACACAATAATTTTTTATTAAAACAAACACCTGCATTTTTATTATATTACCCGTTGCTGCATCCTACATTTGTTAAATAAATTTCTTATGGGTTTACAGGAAAAACTAAAAGCTATGCTACAGAGAAACACTAAGGAACAGGAAGCTTTCCTGCTTGAAAACGCTTCAAAGGAAGGCGTTGTTACATTGCCATCCGGCCTTCAATACATGATTATTACAGAAGGGAAAGGCGATAAGCCAGGACCATATACGATTGTAACTGTGCATTATGAAGGCAGCCTTATAAACGGCAAAATCTTCGACAGCTCTTACAAGCGCGACCAACCTGCCAGCTTTGGCGTGCACCAGGTAATTCCCGGCTGGACGGAAGCTTTACAGCTTATGCCGGTTGGCAGCAAATGGAAACTGTTTATACCATCCGCATTAGGCTATGGTGCAAGAGGCGCAGGCGGCGCCATACCACCAAATGCTACACTTATTTTTGATGTGGAATTATTAAGCATGCGATAGACGATTTTATAACTGTTATTCAAAACATAGTTTTTATAAAAGTTATTTTTTATTTTGCTGCATGCTAAAAAATTGCTTTGTATCCTGCTGCTTGTTACTCATTGTTTTTACAGCTTGCTCTCCATCAAAAAAAATAAACAGGTCACAGCAAAGTTTTTTGCAGGATGCCGCCATAAAAAATGCGCATGCAGGTATTTGTATTTACGATGCATCAACTAACCGCTATATCTATAATTATCAGGGCGATCATTATTTTATGCCGGCAAGCAATACCAAGTTGTTTAGTTGCTATGCTGCATTGAAACATCTTGGCGATAGCATTATTGGCTTGCGTTATTACGAAACACCGGACAGCTTATACCTGCTGCCCACTGGTGATCCAACTTTACTGTATATGGATTTTACAAATAATCCTGTATTGAACTTTTTAAAAGCTAATAATAAGCCGGTTTCTGTGGCTGATATATATTGGAAAGAAGATCGCTGGGGCGAAGGCTGGAGCTGGGACGATTACAGGTATTATTATATGGCTGAGCGAAGCCCTATGCCCGTGTATGGTAATGTTGCCCACACAACATTTACATATGACAGCCTTAGGCAACAGGTTCGTTTTTTGCAAATACCTGATGTAACAGACGGCGTGTCGTATCATGTCAATCCTAAACTTAAAAGAGCGGACGTTGTACGAATGCTTAATTCTGATTCTTTCAATATCGATTATCCTCTGCAAAATATTAGCTGGATAGACGAAGTTCCCTTTATAACCAACGGTATTCGTTCAACCATAAAAATAATCGGTCATAACAGGTGGACAATAAACAATAACCTGCCAACAGCTTATTCCAACTATAAAAAACTGTATTCGCAGCCGCTTGATTCTATGCTGAAACCGATGATGTACCGCAGTGATAATTTTTATGCAGAGCAAAGCCTGCTGATGGTAAGCAATGAATTGCTTGGCTATATGAATGATGCTGATATTATTGATACTTTATTAAAAACCGATTACAAAGACCTCCCGCAAAAGCCATCCTGGGTTGATGGCAGTGGTCTCAGCCATTTCAATTTATTTACGCCGGAAGATTTTGTTACGCTGCTTGTAAAAATGAAAAATGAATTCGGGCTTGAGCGCATTCATAATATCCTGCCCAAAGGCA
>JAEWJV010000347.1 GCA_023386395.1 Bacteroidota bacterium | reverse complement strand
GGTTTGGGTGGCGCCGGTGTTGGATTAGTAACTGGTTTTGTTGTGGCCTTTTTAACAGGGTTGTTAACTTTTGCAATTTCTTTTTTCTTTTCGGGTTTGGGGGAAGTATGAATTACCGGTACATCTTTTTCGTCGTTTTCAGCTACTTCAGCCTGTGTTTCAGCTTCGGCCTGCTGAGATGGCGGCGGGTTATAATTTGTTTGCTGTTCTTCTGCCGGAGGACCCGGAATCTGGGGCGGCACATCGCCCAGGCCTTCATCACTGTTGCCAAGATTTACTTCCACCCCTGTATCTGCAACAGGCTTCTGCATAACCGGCACCGACCAGCGCCATAAAACAAACAATAAAAATAAAATGGCAATTATACCAGCCGTATAAGCCAATGCCCTGATATTTTTATTTCTCTCAAAACTTAATTCTGCAATGGTTGTATGCATGGAACAAATTTATTTACACTATGCGTAAGCCCTTGTTATAAAGATGCTAACAGTATGTGGATTACGCAGGCTATTAATTGATTTGATAACGCATAAACGCAGGATGAATTTTGTGAAGCTTGTTTAAATTTTGTTATGTGTTGCGTTCAGGTCATGGCATTTTTCTCAGGCAGAACAAATAAAAAATCGTTAGCTCTTTATAAATGATGAAATAGTTTTGCGGCCAATATTTTTTATAATGCAGATAAAATACAGCCAGTTTAAAGCCATGCTTGCTATTTCAAAAGCAAGCTTCAGGTCGATGCTCAGGAGCCCTTCCACAGTAATTTTCAGCATAGTATTTCCATTGGTGTTTATACTGGTATTTGGGTTTATCGGCGGAAGCAATGGCATCACGCTGGATGTGGCTTTAAATAAGAATGCAGATACGTCGAATGTTATTTATTCCTCTATAAAAAATGTTGGCAGCATTCACATTGTGCAGGAAGACAGCCTGTTGTTAAAAGAAAACCTTGAAAAGGGAAACATCACCGCCATTGTCAACATCGTTAAAAATACTTCTGAAAACCCTGAATATATAATTGAATTGAAAAGCTCTGAAGCGGTAAACCCGCAGAATATCCAGGTGCTGCAGTCGATATTAAAAAATATCATCAGTAATATAAATACAGAAAAGTATCCGCAGGCTGAAACAATAGCAGCTGTAAGCAACACAATTGAAAAAATTCCCGGCCGCGAATACCGCCGCATAGATTTTATTTTGCCGGGCCAGTTAGGTTTTTCCCTTTTAAGCGCCGGTGTATTTGGCGTGGCTTTTTCATTTTTTAATTTAAGGCAGCAGCTTATTTTAAAGCGTTTTTTTGCAACACCTGTGCGCCGCACTTTTATTGTTTTGGGTGAAACGCTTAGCCGCGTTATCTTTCAAATGATGACCGCCATCATCATTATAGGGCTGGGTGTTTTTGCTTTTAAATTTACGTTGGTAAAGGGATTTATAACTTTTATGGAGATAATGCTGCTGAGCTTTATTTCCCTTGTTGTTTTTATGGGTTTTGGATTTATTGTAAGCAGTGTGGCCAAAAATGAAAGCACTATTCCGCCGTTTGCCAATATGTTTACGCTGCCGCAATTTTTGCTGGCGGGCACATTTTTCCCGATAACTGTTTTCCCAAAATGGCTGCAGGTTTTTTGCAATATCCTGCCGCTTACGCATTTTAATAATGCTATGCGCAATATATCTTTTGAAGGAGCAAGCTTTATCAGATGCTGGCCGGATATAGGGGTTCTTTTGTTGTGGGGTATTTTAATTTATGCAGCGGCAGTTAAAGTGTTCCGTTGGGAATAATTAGTGGCGGCATTGATTTAATAACCGCCGCTGTTATAGTCTGAATGGCCATTATCGCAGGTATGCCCTGAACCATTTTGATCGCCGGATTGTGAAGAAGCATTCGTGGTAGTTGTTGCGGCTGTGTTAGAAACCTTAGCTGGTTTTTTTACATCTTTTGAGCAACCAAATGATACCAGGAAAATAACGGATAACAGGCAAACGGTAAATGTTTTTTTCATAGTAGTAAATTTTAATTGTTCATTATACAAACGAACGGAAAAGAAGAAAGGTTGCCAAGGATTGATCTTTATATTTTATTGAATAATAATTGTTTTAATTAATTGATATTAAACAAGTTAAAACACATTTATTCTTATAAAAATTTAATTTAAACAGATAACCAGAACTTTCATAAATAGTAATTATGGTAAATGAAGAAAATGTAAACGTTGCATCGTCTTTTGTCATTGAATCAAAGGAAGACCAAAACTATGTTATACCGTTACGTTACCGCCAGATGGAAAATCTTCACATAGTTTTCTGGCTGTTTAAAGACATAAGCTGGTGCTTAATATGGAAACCGCTCGGGATTATGATGATAGTGCCAACCTTCGTAATTTCCCTGGTAATTGCCTGGAGAACGCGGCAGTATATGTCTGAATTATGCCATAACATTGCCATCAGCGTTTGGATTGCCGCCAACAGTTACTGGATGATCAGCGAATTTTTTGGGTTTGATGAAAAGATTGTTACAGGAGGAATAACCTATAAACATCTTGCCTTAATACCATTTTTTACCGGCGTGCTCATTCTTGCCTATTATTATATTTACTGGAAGCCCAGGCATAAGAATGAACCTGAAACAATGTAATTGCTTAAAAAATTGGCAGCCGCTGCTCAGCACATCAAATGATAATTATGCTGTTTAAAAACTCCGTTTAACTA
>JAEWJV010000303.1 GCA_023386395.1 Bacteroidota bacterium | reverse complement strand
GGCTTTACAGCGTTTAAATGAACACGGTTTTATTCTGGCTGATAACGTTCTGTTTCACGGCCAGGTGCTGGAAGAAAAAATTGACAATAAAAGTGCAAAAGCCATTGCACAATTTAATAAGCATGTTTCAGATGATCAGCGAACCGAACAGGTTTTACTAACAATAAGAGATGGTTTGCTGCTGATTAAAAAGAAATACTGATGAAGAAGCTACTTCTTGTTTTATTTTTTGCTGGCGTTATTGTCAGTTTAAAAGCGCAAAACAATGAAGCCGTTACTGCCTACATTCAGCAATACAGGCAACTGGCTATTGATGAAATGATCCGCACGGGCGTTCCTGCCTCTATAACTTTAGCGCAGGGGATTTTGGAATCGAATGCCGGTCAGTCTAACCTTACAGCACAATCCAACAATCATTTTGGTATTAAATGTAAAACAGACTGGACGGGCAATTATGTTTATCACGATGATGACGTTAAACATGAATGTTTCAGAAGTTATTCCTGCGCAGAAGATTCTTATCGCGATCATTCTGATTTCTTAAGAACCCGCCCTAATTATGCTTCTTTATTTAATCTGGATGCCACTGATTATAAAAGCTGGGCTTATGGCTTAAAGACTGCAGGTTATGCAACCAACCCGGTTTATGCTATTTCGCTTATTAATACTATAGAGAAATATGGCCTTGAGGATGTAACGATAGCAGGCTTACGCCAAAATCACCAGGTTACAATAGCGGCAGCACCTTTTAAAATGCAGGAAGACCTGGCATTTAATGCAGTTTCAATAACCACATCGGCCAACAACGATATTGAAGCTGACAAAACAGAAAAAACTGCCAAATACCCTGAAGGCGTTTTCTCCATTAATCAAACAAAAGTTATTTATGCAAATGCAGGGGCTTCGCTGCTTGCTATTGCGAAAAAATACAATATTGCTTATGGAAAGCTGCTCGCTTTTAATGATCTGGATAACGGTGATATTTTAAGAACGGGTATGCTTGTTTATATTGAGCGGAAGCCTAAACGCGGTTCCAAAGATTATCATATAGCGCTTCCCAACGAAAACCTTTTTGATGTGGCCCAGGATGAAGGAATACAACTGCAAAGCCTTTTAGCTTATAATAAACTTCCGAAAGACATCCGTCTGAAGTCCGGCGATAAAATTATATTGCGCACGCAGGGCAAAAAGCTGTTTTGATTGCATTAGTTTGCGGTTAAAATGTAGTAGCTGTATGCAGGAAATTAATGTATTCGACAAAACTTTTACTTCTTACATAAGTGAGGCTGATATTGAAGTTTCAGTAAAGAAGATTGCTGAAGCTATTAATGCAGATTATGAAGGCAAGCAGCCTTTATTTATTGCCATATTGAACGGTTCTTTCATGTTTGCCGCAGAGCTTTTTAAGCGGCTTACCATTCCTGCCGAAATTTCTTTTATCAAACTTGCATCTTATAAGGGCACCACTTCATCCGGGCATGTAATTACTTCTATAGGCCTTGATGTTGAAGTGAAAGACCGGCATGTTATTATCCTGGAAGATATTCTTGATACCGGCAAAACGTTAAACAGTTTTCTGCCGCAATTGTATAATATGAACCCTGCATCTTTAAAAATTGCCGCATTATTGCACAAGCCCGATGCTACTGTTTATGATGTGCCGCTTCACTATAATGGTATTAAAATCCCTGATAAATTCGTTGTGGGATTTGGCCTGGATTATAACGGGTATGGCAGAAACCTGCCGGCGATTTACCAATTAAAAGAATGAGCCGGAATTCAATATTGAATTATACAACACGTAAGTAAGCTGTTATTTCGACTTCGCTCAATAACAGCAAAACCCGTCCTCGGCTCCGCTCGGACGGATCACAAACATCACTTGTTTTGGAAGGTATTCACGTTTATCAATATAAAAGCCGCTGGAATTATCCGGGCGGCTTTTATAAAAATATATTTGATTTCTTTAAGAGAAAACTTCCTTCACTTTATCAAAAAAGCTTTTTTCACTTTTACTAGGCTGTGGCTTAAAATTCGGGCTGCCATTTAGCTGGTTCAGCATTTCCTTTTCCTCATGTGTTACATGCTGTGGTGTCCAGACATTTACATGAATAAGCTGGTCGCCTCTGCCATAGCCATTCACTTCAGGAAAACCTTTGCCTTTCAGCCTGAATATTTTCCCGCTTTGTGTGCCGGGTGGAATTTTTATTTTAGCCCTGCCATCTATGGTGGGCACTTCTACCTGGGTTCCAAAAACAGCATCAGGAAAAGAAATGTGCAGCTCGTAAGCTACATTCAGGCCATCACGCTGCAGTTCTTTATGTGCTTCTTCTTCAATCAGCACAATTAAATCGCCGGGCATGCCGCCGCGTTCACCTGCATTTCCTCTGCCACTCAGGCTAAGCTGCATGCCTTCCTGCACGCCGGCAGGAATGTTAATGTTAACGGTTTCTTCACCATATATGCGGCCCTCACCTTTACAGGCAGAACATTTACTGGTAATGGTAGAACCTTCACCGTTACAGGTGGGGCAGGTGCTCACCGTTTGCATTTGCCCTAAGAATGTATTGGTAACTTTTCTCACCTGGCCGCTGCCACCGCAGGTGCTGCAGGTTTGAATGCTGCCTTTATCTTTTGCACCACTGCCATTACAGGTGGTGCAGGGCACATATTTTTTTACCTTAATGTTTTTAGTAACACCCTTGGCCATTTCCTCGTAATTAAGCTTAAGCTTTATACGAAGGTTGCTACCCCTTGTGCCATGGCCTCTTCCGGCGCTGCTGCTTCTTCTTCCGCCGCCAAAAAAACTGCCGAAAATATCATCGCCGAAAATATCTCCAAACTGGCTGAAGATATCTTCCATATTTACATTCTGGCTGCCACTGAAACCACCGCTGCCCGGCGCAAATGCTGCATGGCCATAGCGGTCATATCTTGCTTTTTTATCCGGATCGCTTAATACTTCATAAGCTTCGGCAGCTTCTTTAAATTTTTCTTCCGCTTCCGCATTGCCGGGGTTTCTGTCCGGATGATACAGCATGGCTACTTTGCGGTAAGCTTTCTTTATCTCATCTCCCGAAGCAGTTTTTGTAACACTTAATATTTCGTAATAATCTCTTTTTGTCATGTAACCTGTGTATCTCTGTTATTATTTACCTACTACAACTTTTGCGAAGCGAATGATCTTATCGTTTAAGTAATAGCCTTTTTGAATTTCGTCAATTACTTTACCTATATGTTTTTTATCCGGCGCCGGAATTTCAGTAATGGCTTCCTGTTTTTCAACATCAAACTCTTTGTTGAGGCTATCCATTTGTTTTAAACCTTTGCTTTCCAGCGCTTTTTTGAGTTTGTTGAAAATAAGCAAGGCGCCTTCGCTGAATTGTTTCAGGTCTCCGGAAGATTCCAGCTGTTTTTCTGCACGCTCACAATCATCCAGTACATCCAGAAGCGATATAATTACTTCTTTACTCGCGGTTTGGCGCAGTTCTACATTTTCTTTTGCCGTACGCCTGCGGTAATTGTCAAATTCAGCAAAGAGGCGTAAATACTTGTCTTTTTGCTCCTGAAGTTCGGTATTCAGCTTTTCTATCTGCGACTCTTCCTCAACCGGGTCATTCAGGTAGTTGGTACCGGCTGCATTTTCGTCAGCATTAATATCCAAACCGGTCTCATTTGCATTCGTTTGTTCCTGTATATCTTTTTCTTCCATAGTTAATAATAGAAAGTAAGTTTAGTCAAAATTTTTGCCAGTGGCAAATAGACGAAAAATTGTCAGCCTGAAAAAACTAAAAATTTGATTTAACAGCTTGCACCTGCTCTACTGGCAGGTATTATGAATTGCGGTTATTTAATAAGTTTAGTTAAGGAAAACTGAATCCAGACCACTGGTTATAAAGAAATGTATTGCTGCCCGCTTTCAAATTCTATTTTTAAAGCATCCATTAAAACCTGTAAATGTTCTTCGTTGCTTAAGAAATCTGCATTTACTGCATCCACAAAAATGGTTTTTATATTATGTTGCTTTATATAACTGGTATAGGTTTGCTGAATATTGAATAAATACTCATCGGCTATATTCTGCTCATAGATGCGGTTACGCTTTTTAATATTTTTTTGCAGTTTCTGAACGGGTGAATGCAGGTAAATTAAAATATCGGGGAAAACAGTTTGTGCCTGCATTATGTCGAATAAACGCTGGTATAATCTAAACTCTTCTTCAGGTAAGTTCACTTTTGCAAACAGCAGGCATTTGGTAAAAATGTAATCTGAGACAGTAATGCTTTGAAAAAGATCACTGGTGTGAATCATGTCTTTTAGCTGCTTATATCTTTCAGCCATAAAAAATAATTCCAGCGGAAAAGCATTTTGTTTTGGATTCTCATAAAATTTTGGAAGAAAAGGGTTATCGGCAAATTGTTCCAGTATAAGCCTGGCGTTTAATTTTTTAGCGAGCAGGTGCGCCAGTGTTGTTTTGCCTGCGCCGATGTTTCCTTCAATAGCTATGTAATGGTATTGCATCAGCTCTCAAAATTAAAAGCGGCAATTACTTTTCTGGGGAAATTTTATGCACAGGTAATTCATCTTTACATTCTTTCAATAATTCGCTGATGGTTTTTTCATAAACAGGGTGTATAATATCGCCGGCAATTTCTGCAAGCGGCGTTAATACAAATCTTCTTTCTGCCAAACGTGGGTGAGGGATAGCAACCGTTGTGGATTTATAAATCAGTCCATCTATTAATAAAATATCAATATCAATAATACGGGGCGCCATTTTAAAACTGCGCTGCCTGCCCATTTGGCTTTCTATTGCCAGCAGGCATTGCATTAATTCATCTGGTTGCAGTACAGTATTAATTGATAAAGCCTGGTTATAAAAATCAGGCTGTTCTGTAAAGCCCCAGGCTGCAGTTTGATAAATGGAAGAAGCGCTGTTAATGCTGCCGCAATTTTTTTCAATAAGCCTTGCTGCTGCATGTAAATTTTCTAAACGATTGCCCAAATTGCCACCTGTAAGCAAAAAAGCTGTATTCATAAATACGCATGTAAATGGCTTCAAATATCTTTATTTTTGTGCATCGTGATGTATGAACTGTAATTGCACATTCCCTATATCTTAAAAAGCAGAGTTTTGTTGTTCCGGTTTAATCAGTCACTTTTAAGGGTTAGTAAATTCAGATAAAATGAGAAGTTTTCTTAAGATATTTCTTGCCACACTGGTAGCATTAATAGTGTTTACGCTTGCCATATTTTTTGCTTTTACAGCAATCATCGGCAGCGCCACCTCACCGTCCAAACCAGATATTGGCAGCAATGGTGTTTTGGTGCTCGACTTAAGCCAGCGATTAGACGAACAGGCAAGAAACAGTCCTTTAAATACTTTGTTTGATAACCCTTCCAATAATGTTCCGGGCTTGTACGATGTGGTGCGCATGATTAATTATGCCAAAAGCGATTCTTCTATAAAAGGCATTTATATAAAGGCGGGTGATAATGAAAATGGCTATGCCGCCAGCGAAGAATTACGACAGGCTTTGATTAATTTTAAGAAGGGCAACAAATTTATAATTGCTTATGGCAGCGTTATTCCCGAACGCGCCTATTATGTGGCTACGGTTGCAGATAAAATTTATTGCAACCCCGCAGGCGGCGTTGAATGGAATGGTTTTGCGGTTGATATGGTGTTTTTAAAAGGCCTGCTTGATAAGCTTGAAATTAAACCGGAAATTTTTTACGCAGGTAAATTTAAAAGCGCAACAGAGCCTTTAAGGGCAACGCAAATGACGGATGCCAACCGCCTGCAAACCACTATCTGGCTGAATGATATTTATAATAATTTATTGATAAGAACTGCTGAAGCAAGGCATTCTGATACAGCTACTTTGTATAATCTCGCTAATTCGGGCGCTGTACAAACAGCTAATGATGCGTTGAAGTATAACCTGGTAGATGGTTTGAAATATGATGATGAATTAAAAGCAGAGCTTTCAAAGCCCCTCAAAAAAGATGCTGCTGATGATATAAATTTTGTTTCCCTTGGCAAATATGCAAAGGCGGTAAACTTTACCAAAAATGGCAGCGGCGGAAAGATTAATATTATTTATGCACAGGGCGATATTGTGGATGGAAAAGGAGATAAAGACCAGATTGGGAGCGATGATTTTGTGAAGCTCATCCGCAAAGCCAGGTTAGATGACGATGTAAAAGCTATTGTTTTCCGGGTGAACTCACCCGGCGGCAGCGCAATGGCCAGTGAAGCAATATGGCGGGAGATTATTTTAGCGAAAAAAGCAAAACCTGTTGTAGTAAGCATGGGCGATTATGCAGCATCGGGCGGTTATTATATTTCATGCGCTGCGGACTCTGTATTTGCGAATGAAACAACCATTACCGGGTCGATTGGCGTTTTCAGTGTTTTAGCCAACATGAAAGATTTTTTCAACAATAAGCTCGGCATAACATTCGACGGCGTAAAAACTGCAACCTATGCAGATCTTGGTTCTGTAAGCAGGCCGCTTACCGATCCTGAAAAACATTTCATGCAGGCTTCCATCGATACTATCTATTCCATTTTTAAAACGCGTGTAGCTGATGGCCGTAAAAAAGACACGGCTTATGTTGACAGTATTGCGCAGGGCCGCGTTTGGATCGGCAACCGCGCTATCGGCATTGGCCTGGTTGACCGCACCGGAACTTTGCAGGACGCCATAAATTGTGCGGCACGTATGGCAAAAATTACGGATTACCGTACAAGGGAATATCCCGAACAAAAAAGCTGGTTTGAGCAATTAACAAATCAATCTTATTCTGCCGAAGGACAACAAAAAGCATTGGCAAAAGAAATTGGCCAGCAACAATACATGCTCCTGCAAAAAGCAAAACAGTTATCTGAAACAATTAATATTCCGCAGGCAAGGCTGCCTTTCGATTTTGAGTGGCGCTGATAGTTTAGGTTGAAGAGAAATAACTATTCGTCGCCCAATAACTCCCTTTCAATTTCTTCCATTTGCACAATATCCCAGGCTTCGGTTTCTGAAGGCGTGATATTTAACTCGCTGTCCAAATCCAATTGATTTATGAATGCCTGTACAGGCAATTGCAATTCACATAAAACAAAAGAAACCTTTTGCTCATAAAATTGCTGTTGCCATGCAGCTAATTCTTTAACAAGATTTTCTTTAACAGTCACGACGTTCTTTAAGTTGATAACAAGATTTGTCTTATGTTGCAGGAACGAAGTAAGCAGTTCTTTAGATTCCGCTGTTAAATTGTCAGAAGTAAAATCTGAATCCGGCGTTATTATCGTAAATTTTTCTCTGGTATCAATTTTGAATTTCATATTGCTCTCTATTAGATCTTTTAACACTTGTGCATAATTGATTTAGTACAGACCTCAAAAATATTTCTTAAACTTGTACAAACACTATTAAATGGATAACAACTTTTCCGCCCAGGTTAAAG
>JAEWJV010000259.1 GCA_023386395.1 Bacteroidota bacterium | reverse complement strand
GATGAAGGTTTGTCGCTTATTATGGCATCAACAATGGCGCTATCATGCAAAATATTTTCAAAAGAATTTTCACGGCCCTGTATATATTCCGTTAAAATGCCGGCAACTTTTTCTGAAGATGAACTGTAAGAAAAATAATTGGTGAAGATGAATGAAAGCGTATAAACCCATGCAGCTACAAAAAATAGCCAGGCATTCTTATTAACTGCATGTTTAATAATTTTTATCAAGCAACAGGATTTTCTTTTTTCACAATATTCCAGATAGCGTCCATCTCTTCAAGGCTCATATCATATAAATTTTTGCCTTCCGCCTTTGCAGCAGCCTCCATTTTGGTAAACCGGCTGATAAATTTCTTATTGGTTTTTTCCAATGCATTTTCAGCATCTGTATTCAAAAACCGTGCATAATTAACCAGGCTGAAAAGCACATCACCCAGCTCCTCTTCCACTTCTGCAGGATTGTTATTATTTACTGCCTGCTGCAATTCCTGCATTTCTTCTTCCACTTTAAGCCAAACATCTTCTGTATGCTTCCATTCAAAACCCACCTGCCTGGCTTTTTCCTGTATGCGGGTTGCTTTTACAACTGCCGGCAGCGAAACAGGCACACCGCTTAACACAGATGTTTTTCCTTCCTTCAGTTTAATTTTTTCCCAGTTCTTTTTTACATCTTCATCATCATTCACTTTTACATCGCCATAAATATGCGGGTGCCGTACAATCAGTTTATTACAAATTGTTTCCAGCACATCATTCAGCGTAAACCGGTTTTGCTCTTTTGCAATTCGTGTATAAAACAGCACATGCAATAATATATCACCCAGTTCTTCTTTAATACCATTCCAGTTTTCTTCTGTAATTGCATCGGCCAGTTCATACATTTCTTCAATCGTCATTTGCCTAAGCGTTTGAATGGTCTGTTTTTTATCCCAGGGGCATTTTTCGCGCAGGTCATCCATTATATTTACCAGCCTTTCAAAATTCTCTTTGTATTCCATTTCATATATTTTATCAGAAGTCATAACCGAATTAATTCAGCAAATAAATTGCCTGAATTAATAAAAAAATATCATCATCTACCGGCCAGATGCTTCAGGTGGTTATATACATGAACTATTCTCCAGGAAAGCTTCTGGCCATTATTATTTTTATATCAACTTAATAACTCAACCCGCCTGTTAAGCATTGCTTCTATACTCCCTTTAAAGCCAGGGCGCTTAATTTTCACTAAAAATACACAAGGCATTTTAAGCAGCAATATATACCTTGCCGCACATTTTTTCGTTAATGATGAATCAAAGTATAATTATGAAGAAAAGCGTGCTGCTGTTAACTTTTATTTTGGTTTTCCGTTTTGTAAATGCCCAGTTTTATTATAATGATGTGGTTGATTTAAAAGCATCGAATAAAACGTACGCCAATCTTGTAAAGAATAATGTGCAGCAAATTACAGCTACCAGCATGGAAAGCGATAATACACCGGCAGCGGGATTTGCCTACTCCAAAATACTGAAGAATAATGGTGCTGTTGCCATAACGCATACAGCGCTTGAAACCGGCGGTGTTTCCGATGATTATGACACTTATACAAACGGGCTTATTTCAAAATCGCAGGATGTTGCAGACAGTGTTTCCACAATAGTGGAATATACTTATGACAATGAAGGAAAAATATTAACCGTTAAAACGCAGACCGACGACACAACCATGGATACGCATAGCACAGAGTTGCATCAATGGTTTTACACCGGTTCTGCTCCGGACTCTATGTTACGCATAAAAAATAGCGGTGATACAACTGTTATTCATTTTAAAAAAGATGGAAATCAAAATATAGCTGAAGAATTATGGCTTAAAAAGGGACGGTTAATTGAACATTACTTTTATTATTACAACGATAAAAATTTGCTTACCGATATTGTTCGCTTTAATACAAAAGCGCAGCAAATGCTGCCGGATTATATGTTTGAATATAATAATGATGGAACCATTTCCCAGCTAACACAAATTCCGCAGGGTTCATCAGATTATGTTATATGGCAATATATATATGATGAACGCGGGCTTAAAACAAAAGATGTTTTGTTTGATAAACATAAGCAATTGCTGGGTACAATTAATTATGTATATCGCTAAGCTGTTTCATAAAATTCTCAATCATTAAGGTTTCACTACCAGGTATTGCTCCACATCCGGATATGGAAGCGTAACTATAGTTGCACCAACATAATAAGGCGCAATTTCATAAGCATTATAATATAATTGCAAACCACTATCAGTAAAAAAGATATTTTTCGGCAATACAAATTTGTTATCATCAAATGTATAGATGGTAGAATTTACAGGCGTGCCTGCAGGTATTTTAAGCTGCTCCCTGAATTTCTTTTCTGCCACAGCGGTTAACCCCGGTACGTCTTTAATTACATCTTCCTGTGCAAGCTTTTTCCCTGTTCCAGCATTAAACAGCAAGGCGTAAGTGTTGGAATTTGGATGTGCTCCGCCGGTAAATGTAAAAGCCTCCAGCTTTATATTTATAAGGCTATCAGTTTGCTTTACCACGCTGCCATTTAATTTTCCTTCCCAGCTTGTTGCCGGGCCATCCGGAAATTCTGTTTTTACCTTCTTATATGCATTAACAAAACCGGCAACCAATGAATCATAACCTGTATTTGATCTGCCTTCTGCCCCAAGTGTTTTTTGTGGAACAATAAAAACATAGTCATTAATGCTTTTGGCAGCAATTGCATCGCCTTCTGCAATGGGAATATTTATTACGGCTTTTGTGCACGAATCGCAACCCGGCGTTAATTCGGCCTTAAAGCTTTTGTTAGCAAAAGTGAGTGTTGAAGATTCATTTTCCTGTGCATTGTTTACGGGCGAATTGCAGGCAAACAATGTAAACGGCAAAACAATAGCTGCGATATATGATGATGTTTTCATTTATGCTTTTGAAACTTTGGAAAAGGTTTTATGACGTAATACCTTTACACAGCGCAAATTACAATTCTCTCCCTTAAAAGAACCGCCTGTAAAAATTCTGCAAAAAGAAATAAAAAAAGTTAATTAAACGTTTGTTTAAATTAAACAAGCGTTTAATTTTGCACTTTTTAAATTACGCAAATAATGAACCTGTACATGACAATTTTCTCAAACAGGGCAATGTATATAGCCAGGTTCATGAAACATTGAAAAAAATTTATACGAATGAAAGATAAACGGCAACTGATTATGGAAGCAACCCTTATTCTTTTTGCAGAAAAAGGGTACGAAGGCACTTCTATAAGAGATATTGCAGAAAAAGCGAATGTGAATGTTGCTATGGTAAACTATTATTTTGGAAGCAAGGAGAAACTGTTTGAAGAGATTGTAAAACTCAAATCTTCCACTATCCGCCTGCAGCTTGATGAAATAGCCAGTAATAAATCACTCACCTCCATTGAAAAAGTGGAAATGGTTATTGATTCATTTATTGAAAGGCTGTTTACACACAGGGTATTTCACCGCCTTATTCACCAGGAACTCATTTTAAATCAGCGCGAAGCATTGCAATGTTCTATTGTTAATAATCTTTTGCCTAATGCTTCCATTATAAAACAGGTTATAGAAACAGGTATTAAAAAAGGTGAATTTAAAAAAGTTGATGTGGAGACAACCATCGCAACATTAATAGGAACTATCAACCAGATTTTACTTTCAAAAAAAATGTGCAACAGGCTCATGGGTAAGCCCGACGATTACGTGCCTTATGAAGATTCGAAATTTAAAAAACGTGTGTCGGTGCATTTAAAGCAACTGATGCATGCCCATCTTTCAAATAAATAAAAAAAATCAGGAATTTATGGAGCAGGAACAACAGCAACCGAAGAAGAAATCACCAGTCCGCTACGTAATAATAGCAATCATTGCAATAGCAGCAGGCATATTTGGATGGACAAAAATATCGTATGCCATTACACATGAAAGTACCGATGACGCACAGGTGGAAACACAAATTTCTCCTGTGTTGCCAAGGGTTAGCGGCTATGTGAAAATGATCGCTGTAAAAGATTACGATTCAGTTAAGGCAGGCCAGTTACTAATTGAAATAGATGATGCCGACCTTCAAACGCAACTATTGCAGATGAAGGCTGATTATGAAGCAGCACAGGCTGATATTTTAAATGCGCAGGCTGCTTTAAAGAATGCGCAGATTGGCTTAAGCACCAATCATGGAGATATAAAACTTTCATCTATTAAAATACAGCAGGCAGAAGAAGATTACGAGCGCAATCAAAAATTATATGCCGACCAGGCTATTACAAAAAAGCAATTAGACGACAGCCGCTTTAACCTGGAACAGGCAAAGCAGGAAACAGCCAATAATAAAAGCGAACTCTCCACTGCCCAAAGCCGCATTGCTATTTTGCAGGCCGGCCTTGAAAAAGCAAAAGCCGGCCTGGCCATAAAAGCAGCCGCTATTCAGCAACAGCAGTTGAAAATTTCCTATACCAAAGTATATGCACCGCAATCGGGCAAGCTTGGGAAATTAAATATTGTGTCAGGGCAGTTTGTTCAAGCCGGTTCTCCTTTATTTCAAATTGTAAATGATACCACTTATTGGGTGGTGGCTAACTTTAAAGAAACACAGATAAGAAAATTTTATCCAGGCATGCCGGTAGAAATTGAGCTTGATGCCTATCCTGATTCTACGCTGCATGGCAATGTTGCCAGCTTAAGCGAAGCAACGGGTGCAAGGTTCTCTGTATTACCTCCCGATAATGCAAGCGGCAATTTTGTTAAGGTTACACAGCGCATCCCCGTTAAGGTAAACATAAACCACGTGAGCGATTACAGCAAGATTTTGCGGGCAGGCCTGAGCGCCGATGTTAGCATTAAAGTAAATTAATATCGTGAAGCGTGAATGGTGAAACGTGAATGTAAGTGCGGGATTGAATGCAGGCATTTCAAAAAGAAATGAAGAACAGTAAACGCATTTAACAACAGAACCAAATCCCGGAGTTTTACGATTGACGTTTGACAATTCACGTTACCATTAACGGCAAAATAAACCTCATGAAAAAGCTCGCTAAATATATAATTGTAATTACAACTGTATCTGCCGCAGTAATGGAGCTGGTAGATACTTCTATTGTGAACGTTGCTATCACAGATATGGCGGGAAGCCTCGGTGTAAGCATTGAAGACATGAGCTGGGTAATTACTTCTTATGCCATCGCCAATGTAATCATCATTCCGCTTACCAGTTTTTTGGCAGAATATTTTGGCAGAAAGAATTATTATCTCGCATCCATGATAATTTTTACACTGGCTTCCTATATGTGCGGCCAGTCAACAGGGTTAGTTGAAATAATTATCTGGCGTTTTATACAGGGTGTTGGCGGCGGTGCATTGCTTTCCACTTCGCAGGCAATATTATTTGATGCATTCTCAGAAGAAGAAAGGCCTGTTGCATCCGGCTTGTTCGGCATGGGCATGGTGCTCGGGCCAACATTTGGCCCAACTATCGGTGGAATCATCATAGAACATTTTAGCTGGCCTTTAATATTTATGATCAATGTTCCCATCGGTATTATTGCCATACTTCTTGCCTACACATTTATTGATAAGAAAGATAAGGAAGGTGAGCACAAAAAAGGCATGTATATAGATTATAAAGGCATCCTTTTTCTCGCCGCGGGAATAGGATGTTTGCAATATGTGCTGGAAAGAGGGGAAACAGAAGATTGGTTCAGCAGCAATTCTATCCGCATTTGCGCCGCTTTAGCATTTGCCGGCTTAACCAGTTTTATTATACGCGAATTAAGAATTGAAAAGCCCGCAGTAAACCTAAGAGTGTTAAACAACCGCAATCTTATTTTTACTACCATCTTTACTTTTATTGTAGGCTTCGGATTGTACACTTCCGTATTTGTTTATCCAGTGCTTGCACAGCGTGTAATGGGTTTTACGGCTTATGAAACAGGCCTTGCACTGTTAGCGCCTTCGTTAATCTCAGTAATATTAATGCCTGTTATAGGCAAATTAATGAGTAAAGGCGTATCATCCGTTCCGTTTGTGGTAACAGGGTTTATATTGTTTTCGGCCTTCACATTTATGACTGCTAAAATAAGCCCTGATGCCGGCCGCTGGGATTTCTTTTTCCCGTTTCTTATACGTTCGGCAGGCCTTTCTATGGTAATGCTGCCGCTGATAAACCAGGCAGTGGTTGGCTTGCAGCCAAAAGATTACTCCGCAGGCATTGCATTGAATAATATGGTGCGGCAATTAGGTGGTGCATTTGGCATTGCCATTGCCAACAATTATGTGGCACACCATTATGCATTGCACCGCACAAGTTTGGTAGGCAACCTCACACCAGGCTCGCCTGAATACACACAACGCATTATGGCTATTACGCAGGGATTATCAGCACACATGAATATTGACAGTTCATCTGCAGCGCATGGCGCATTGGCAATTTTAAACAACCAGGTTGACCGGCAGGCATATTATTTGGCCTACCTCGATACATTCAATCTTATTGCCATATTCTTTGCCCTGGCATTGCCGCTGGTGGTGTTTTTAAGAACAAAGAAAAAAACAGTTAATAATGGAGGTGCTTCAAAAGCAATGCTTGAAGCGCATTAAAGAATTTTGTTTATGTATCTGACACATGATTAAAGCACAAAAAATTAAGCAGCAATAAAAAAGGTACGGCATGTAACAGTGCCGGCCTTTATAAAATTTAAACTAAAAAAATATACGAATGAAACGCCGGTATAAAATTCTTTTTACAAGCGGAATGTATATTAAGACGCTCCATAAGACTATTGAAACAACAAAAAATATACAAATGAAAAAGCATTTAATAACATTCACATTGTTGTATGCTTCGGTAATAGCCAATGCACAAACACCTGCAAACAGTGAATTGAAAAGTATTATCAACCAGTCATTCACTTATTATCCAAAAGTGCATGAAGCGCAAAACCAAATTAATATTGCACAAAAGCGCATTGATGCGGCTAAAACAAACCTGCCAACAGTTGATCTGAACGGCAGCTATGAGTATGTGCAGCCAAAAATTACTTTACCGCTTGAAGTGAATGGACAAAAACAAAATTTCCAGTTTGCGCCTGTGCATAATTTCAATGCAAATGTGGGCGCACAATATATGCTGCTTGATTTTGGAAGATTGAAAGCCAATGTTGATAAATCGAAAACCGATCTTAAATATGCTACAGATAATGTAACCAATGTACAAACACAACTGGCGAGCCAGGTAGCCAATATTTATTACAACATTATTTATTTCAGGAAGGCTATTGCAGTTGAAGACAGTGTTTTAAATTACCTGAACGCCAATAAAACCATCGCGGAAAACAAATTAAAAAATGGCGATGCCATTAAACTTGATGTATTAAACCTTCAGTCGCAGGTGGATAATGAAATTAATTTGAGGGAAGACCTTTTAAACAACCTGCAAAAGCAAATTACATTGCTGCAATACACGACAGGTAATAACAATATCGCCAACAATGGTTTCGATTTTAATTTACCTGTTCAAACACCGCAGGATGCTTTTACAACAGCTTCTGCATCGGCGCCTGATTTTTTGCTGGCACAGGATAGAATTGAACAGGCCAAAGCTGATTTGAAAGTAGTGAGGCAAACAGATAAACCCAGTGTTACGTTAAATGGTTCAGCAGGCGTAAAGAATGGTTATGTGCCTAATGTAAATGAAGCCCGTTTTAATTATGCAGGCGGTGTGAGTTTAAAAGTGCCGCTGTTTGATGCCAAAACGAAAAAGCAAATTGCTGTTGCAGAAGCACAGGTAAAACAAAACCAGTTGGCCCAGGAAAGCTTGAATAATGAATACCAGCAAAATATTCAGCAGGCGTTGACGGATATTCAAACTAATGCAGAAAAATTAAAGAATATGAAAAGCCAGATTGAAACTGCTGAAGCCGCTGTGCAGATTGCTTCCAGCCGTTATTTGAATGGTATTGGCCTGAATACAGACATTACAGATGCCGCCGTGAATTTGCAACGCGCTTTATTAACCGAGCTGCGTTATGAATATCAACTGGCTTTGGCAAAAGTGGAATATGCAAGGGTAACGGGGTACAAGTATTGGTAGCAAGTTGAAAGAAAAAGTGTAAAGATGTTAAGGAGGTTCCTGTTAAAGGGAACCTCCTTTTTTGCATGATATTTTTCTGCAAACATGGACAGTATTTATGCATTGAATTTTAAGAATCCCATATTTTGAACTGCCGCATTTATAAATGCCAATAAATACTTTAAATAATCGTAAGCATGCTATGGCAAAAAAATGATCATAGGCATTTGCATCCATGTAACTGAAATTTCCTGCGTTCATGTGCGCACAAAAAATGTTCGCTATCGTACATTACATTAAATATTTCCTTTTTAAACATTTCAGAAACAAGTATTTAGGCATTGGCATTGACATTGTGATTTTTTACCTGTGCAGGCATGCATAAATTAATAGATCCATGTAATTCATTAATTATATAAATCCAGGTTCAAACAATGTTTCGTAATTATTTTAAAACCGCATTCAGAAGTTTAACCCGCAACAGGAATTATACTATTATCAACATTGCCGGCCTGGCTGTGGGCATTGCTGTTTGTATGATGATCTTTATGATCATTCAATATCAAACAAGTTTCGATGAGTTTCATTCAAAGAAAGACCGCATCTATCGTGTATTGACGGAAGCGCATCATGCAGATGCAGCAACTGTTTCCTACATGAAAAACGTTCCGTTTCCAATGCCTGAAGGAATGAAAGCGGCGTTTCCCCAAATAGAGCAAATTGCCCCGGTTTATGCAAGCCACAACGATGAGCTGCAGCCGCTTGATGACAATGGAACGCCTGTAAAAAATTTCAAGGAGCAGAGCGGTGTATTTTATACAGCGCCATCATTCTTTAAAATGTTCGATTTTCCGTTACTCGCAGGTTCGTATGAATCATTAAAAGACCCAAACCATGTATTGCTTACAAAAGAAGTTGCAGAAACATATTTCGGCGATTGGAAAACAGCAATTGGCAAAACCATTAAATTAACCGGAACATACAGCATTGGTGCAGGATTATTTCAGTCTCCGCCGGTGGCCCTAAAAGTTTCGGGCATTCTTGCAAGCATACCGGCCAATACAGACTTTCAGCTTAAACTGGTTATTGCCTGGGGAACCGATTTTACAGGTGATAAGCAATATGGATTTGCACAGCCTGACTGGAATGGAACTTCCGCTGATTTTGGTTGTTATGTTTTGTTGCCGCCCAATATTTCTGTTGACAATTTTAATCAGCAATTGCGGGCATATTCAAGAAAAGCGCTGCCGCCGGATAATAAGAATAGCAATATTATACAACCATTAAATGCGGTACACTATGATGCACAGGCAGGTAATTACAGCAACAAAACAATCAGTCATGAACTAATTAATGTATTGTGGCTGATTGCAGCATTTATTCTTTTGATAGCCTGCGTAAACTTCATCAATCTCTCCACTGCGCAGGCTATTAACCGTGCAAAAGAAGTTGGTGTAAGAAAAGTATTGGGCAGTAATAAATCGCAATTAAAAATTCAATTCCTCACAGAAACGTTTTTGATTGTATTGAGTGCAGTAATATTTGCAGCCCTTATTACAATTCTTACATTGCCTTATATAAATCAGTTATTAGAACTCTCGCTTTCATTCAATATATTCAGCAATCCTTCAATCATTTTATTTCTTTTAGCTGTAACAATTGCTGTAACCGCGCTTGCCGGTTTTTATCCTTCTATTGTTTTATCACGTTTCAATCCTGTTAATGCTTTAAAGAGTAAACTCACCGCAAACACTGTTAAAGGCATTTCACTAAGAAGAGGATTGGTAGTGTTTCAATTCATCATTGCACAGGCACTCATTATAGGAACGCTCATCATTGTTAAGCAAATGGATTATTTTATGAACCAGCCGCTGGGCTTTGATAAAGATGCTATTGTAAATGTTCCATTTCGCCCCGATAGCACGGGTTCTGAGATCACGGATTATTTAAAGCAACGGTTATTGAGTGTAAATGGCGTGCAGGCAGTAAGCTTTAACTCCAACTCCCCTATGGAGGACAATAATACGTTTACTACGTTCAAATTTGACCATGCAATAAAAGACGAAGACTTCCAGGCTATTACCAAATTCGCCGACGACAATTATGTACCGGCTTATAAATTACAACTGGTAGCCGGAAGGAATCTGGAGCCATCGGACTGGACAAAAGAATTTTTGGTGAATGAATCGTTTGTGAAAAGTTTAGGATTGAAAAAGCCGGAAGATATATTGAACAAAGAAATAAGTATAATGGGCGGCTTAATAAAATGTCCTGTTGTTGGTGTAGTAAAAGATTTTAATGACAGGTCTTTGCGCAATAGCGTTTCGCCATTGCTTATAGCGACAAACAGCACCATGTATCGCCAGGCTTCTATAAAACTTGCAGCTTCAAACCTCGCCGCTGCCATGCAATCCATCAAAAACTTATGGCAGCAAATATTTCCAAATTATGTTTATGAATACAGGTTTTTAGATGATAAGATCGCCGGTTTCTACGAACAGGAAAACCAGTTGTCGCAATTGTATAAAATTTTTGCCGCCATCGCAATTTTCCTGAGTTGTCTTGGATTGTACGGGCTTGCATCCTTCATGACAGTGCAAAGAATAAAAGAAGTTGGCATCCGCAAAGTATTGGGTGCCACCACAGGTAATATTGTCTACCTGTTTTCTAAAGAATTTATCATACTCATCGCCATTGCTTTTGTGATTGCTACGCCCATTGCATGGTATTATATGCATCAATGGTTGCTGGATTATGCTTACCGCATTGATGTAAGCTGGTTAATATTTTTTGCAAGCGGAATGGCTGCAATAATCATTGCCCTGGCAACTATAAGTTTCCAGGCAATAAAAGCAGCCTTAGCGAATCCTGTTAAATCTTTACGAACGGAATAATTGCAGTAATCGTATGACTGCTAAGAATAATTAACCTGCGTTTTGAATAAGCCGGTATAACAAATTTCGAAAAGTTGAACAATGCCTACATTCGTTGCAACGCAGCTTTTCAATATGAATAATATTAAAATATCGACAGCGCAATTTGAGAACAGGAGTAATGATAAAGACTATAATCTTTCAATCATTAAATCCCTTGCAAAAAGAGCGGCCATTCAGGGTTCACAGGTTATATGCTTTCATGAATGTTGCATTACCGGCTACACGTTTGCAAGCCATCTTTCAAAAGAACAAATGCTTGATGTGGCAGAGTTTGTTCCAGCCGGCGAAAGCATTTTAAAGCTTACTGAAATAGCGAAACACAACAACATCTTTATCCTGGCAGGATTGTTTGAGAAAGATGAGCATGAAAATTTATTCAACACCTATGTTTGCGTAGATAAGAATGGTTTAGTGGCCAAATACAGGAAACTGCACCCGTTTATAAATTCATATTTGAAAGCAGGAAACAGCTATTGCATATTTGAAATTAACGGGTGGAAATGCGGCATATTGATTTGTTATGATAACAACATTATCGAAAACGTTCGTGCTACAAAACTTCTGGGGGCAGATATTATTTTTATGCCGCATGTAACTATGTGCACGCCATCAACGCGGCCGGGCGCCGGATTCGTTGATCCCCAACTTTGGAAAAACCGCGAAACCGACCCAACCTCCTTACGATTGGAATTTGATGGAATGAAAGGCAGGGCCTGGCTTATGAAGTGGCTGCCTGCACGGGCTTACGACAATGCAGTATATGCCATATTTTCAAACCCGGTTGGAATGGATGATGACCAGCTAAAGAATGGCTGCTCCATGATTATTGATCCTTTTGGAGATGTGATTGCAGAATGCCGTTCATTTGAAGACAGCTTTGTAACGGCAACCATTTCTGCGGAAAAGCTCACCCGGGCCGGTGGATACAGGTATATAAAAGCAAGAAGGCCTGAACTGTATAAAGATATTATAGGTAAAGATCATAACCCAGAGCAAAAAGTGGCTTGGCTTAATGGTGATAAGTCATAAATACACGGCCGGGAAATAATAACACCGGAATGTTTTACCATAAAATTTATGCGGGCAAATAAATATCAAACCTTGCGCCTTTATTGAGCTTGCCTGTAGCAGTAATAATACCTTCGTGGTTTTCCACTATTTTCTTTACAAGAGCCAAACCAATACCTGTGCCCGAATAATCCTGCCTGCCGTGCAGCCGTTGAAAAATAGCAAAAATTTGTTCAGCATATTCTTCTTCAAAGCCAATGCCGTTATCTTTAAAAACAATGTGATGATATTTTTTTTGCGGATCAAGTTGTAAATACTGCCTTATTTCTGGATCGGTGGCTTTGGAAGAACTAATTTGTATAACAGGGTTTTTACTGGAAAATTTTAATGCATTGCTGATAAGGTTTGAAAAGAGTTGCGAGAATAACAGCGGAATTCCTTTAACGGTTGGTAAATTTTTATATTTAATTACTGCGTGCTTTTCTTCAATCAACAGTTCGAAATCGTGTTCTGCATTTTCAATGATATTATTTAAATCAACTTCTTCAAATTTTTCCTTTAAATGCGCTGTGCGGGAATAATTAAGCACATCCCGGATTAATGTTTGCATGCGTCCTGCAGAAACATTTATTTTTTCAAGATAGCTTTCTATAGTCTCTTTATTACTCACATCTCCTTTAAGCATATTGCTGAACGTTTGAATTTTCCGCAACGGCTCCTGTAAATCATGGCTGGCTATGCGGGCAAATTGTTCCAGTTCCCTGTTGGTTTTTTCAAGCGCTGCATTTTTTTCCGCCAGTTCTTTATTGGTTTCGATTATTAAAATTTCATTTTTCCTTTCCTCTGTAATATCCTTCACGAGCCCGATCATAACCTTTTCGCCCTGATCGTTTGTTCCAAAACTGCCCGAGCCTGTAATGTCT
>JAEWJV010000420.1 GCA_023386395.1 Bacteroidota bacterium | reverse complement strand
GGATTATTACTCTTTTTCTGCATGATTTGTCTGGCTGTTAAGGCCCAGCAAAAGCATTTTATTTATGTGCAAAGTGAAGGGCAGCAGCAGTTTGCCGTTATTATGGATGGCAAAGTATATAGCTCTTCAGACTATGGGTATGTTATCATTCCCAAACTTGACGATGGAGAATATAAATTTACAGTGAGCTTTCCGCTGAACAAATTTCCCGACCAGGCTTTTAACTGCACCATAAATAAAAAAGACGCCGGTTTCTTTCTTAAGAACGGCACTAACGGCTGGGCGCTTGAAAATATGCAAAACCAGAAATCATTAGAGAGCAGTACAGCGAAAGCCAATAGTAACAATGCTTTCAGCGATATGCTTTCGGATGTGGTGAGCGATTCAACGCTTAACCAACCCGTAGTTACCGCGCCGCCCCCTGAAGCTGAAAAAACGGTTACCGATGCAGGCAATGCTGCGGAAATTGCACCTGCGGCAACCGAAACAGTTGTCGCGCATCAGCCTGAAAAAATCGGCGAATTAAAAGGAGACACGGGCACCAATCTCGTATTTGTTGATCAATCGCAAAGCGGCATTGATACTATCAGTGTTTTTATTCCTGCTGACCAGGAAGCAAAAATTTCCAAACCTGCAGAAGAAACTGCCGCCAACAATAAGATTCCTCAAGACTCTTTAAATGAGACAGCTTTTCAAAATACAAACCCTCCTGAAATAAAACAGGAAACTAAAGCGAGCGAACCTGTTTTTCTGGATAATGATAAGCCTGCAGATAGCGACTCGGAGAAAACAACGTCTGGTATCTCCAATCCTTTTTATAATGCTGAAGAAAATAAAACGCCTGTTACTTCAGTTCCGGTTGAAACAAATACAGAAGCTGCGCCGCCCACAGAAAATAATAGCAATAATACTGTTGTTAATAATGCCGCGGCGGGCACACGCCAGGATTGCGATGATATGCTTTCTGATGATGCATTCAGCAAGCTTAAGCGCAAAATGTTTTCGCAGGATAATGATGATGCCATGGTGCGGTATGCTCTAAAATTTATAGGCGAAAAATGTATATCAACCGATCAGGTTAAAGCGCTTGGCAGTTTATTTTCGAGTGATGATGGCCGTTATAATTTGTATGATGCTTTATATAAGTATGTGTATGATTATGGCAACTATGCGAGCTTATCCGGCCAGATTTTAGATCCTTATTATAAAAAACGTTTTGCAGCATTGCTGCGATAACAATAAGCTGCAACCATGCCACGCTATTTTATTGAGGTAGCTTATATGGGAACCCGTTACAGCGGTTTCCAGGTGCAGTTAAATGCAAATACCATACAGGCTGAGGTGGCACGTGCATTAAAAATTTTCTTTGGAAAGGAGTTTGAGTTAGCAGGTTCATCCCGCACAGATGCAGGCGTGCATGCCATGCAGAATTTTTTTCATTTTGATACAGATACCGAAATAAGTAATAAAGCGGTTTATAGCCTTAACGCCATATTGCCTTACGATATAGTTATAAAAAATATTGTTGGGGTTAAGCCTGAAGCGCATTGCCGCTTCAATGCAATTTCAAGAACCTATCATTATCATATAACCCGTTTTAAAAACCCCTTTTGCTTTGGCCGTGCTTATTATTATCCTTTTAAGGCTGATGTAAATTTGCTGCAGGAATTAGCAACGGCTATTACCACATTTAATGATTTCACTTCTTTCTCTAAAAAGAAGACACAGGTTAAAACATTTAATTGCTCAATTGAATATTCTCGCTGGGTTTTTGAAGATAATAACTGGCGCTACGAAGTAAGGGGCGACAGGTTTTTACGCGGTATGGTTAAAGGCCTTGTTGGCACCATGCTGAAACTTTCAAAACATAATAAAACCATAGCAGATCTTGCTGATATTTTTGAAAGACAAAACCCCTCAGCAGCAGATTTTTCAGTTGCGCCCGACGGGCTTTTTTTAATGTCGGTTGAGTTTAAAGAAAGCCTGTTTCACACCCTGGGGTGAGCCGTCATATGCATACAAAGGTTGAGTATAAATCCAGCACGGATTTTTGTTGCCATTCCTGCTGATAACTTTTATGCGTGCATCTATGGCAATAATTAAAACTAATTTTGTTGCATGACTTCAAAACAACAAATAGTTGACAATTGGCTGCCGCGTTATACAGGCCAGTCATTAAAAGATTTCGGATCATATATCCTTCTTACCAATTTCAGCAATTATGTAAAAAGCTTTGCTGAAATTTTTGATACGGAAGTTATCGGCACCGACAAGCCTTTTCAATGCGCAACCGCAGAAAAAATTACGATCATTAATTTTGGGATGGGTTCTCCGGGCGCTGCAACCATAATGGATTTATTGTCGGCCATAAACCCAAAAGCCGTTTTGTTTTTAGGCAAATGTGGCGGCCTGAAAAAACGCAACAAACTCGGCGATCTTATTTTACCTATTGCCGCCATAAGGGGAGAGGGCACATCGAATGATTACTTTCCGCCGGAAGTGCCTGCATTGCCTGCTTTTGCTTTGCAAAAAGCTATTTCAACCACCATAAGAGATTATCGCACCGATTACTGGACGGGCACTGTTTACACTACCAACAGAAGGGTTTGGGAGCATGATGACGAGTTTAAAAAATACCTTGCCAAAATACGGGCTTATGCAATTGATATGGAAACAGCTACCATATTTACCGTAGGTTTCTATAATAAAATTCCTACCGGCGCTTTGCTGCTGGTAAGTGACCAGCCTATGATTCCTGAAGGCGTAAAAACAAGCGAAAGTGATAAAAAGATTACAGAACAATATGTGCAAAGACATTTGAATATAGGCATCGACAGTTTGAAGCAATTAATTAATAAACAGGAAACAGTAAGGCACCTCCGGTTTTAATTTCTTTGTAAATTGCTATGCTAAAAATGATATAATGAAAAACACTACATCCGTATGCGATTATACTAAGAACACTGCAAGCCTGTTTTTATTTATCTGCCTCTTATTATGTATAAAAGTTCAGGCGCAGGATAGCAAGGATTATAAATTCAGGCTTGGTATTACCTACAATACTTCATCGGGCGATAAAGCGCATGATATAAGTATGTGGTTATCTGATGATGCCTACACCGGCATTGAGGCTTCGGAAAATGGTGGAAGTGCTTTAATTATTTTTAATATGAAAGATAAAAAGATGATTACTATAATGGAAGCTCAGAAAATGGCTATGATTATGGATCTTGGAAAATACCAGCAAATGATGAATCAAAAAATGAAAGAAGCCGAAGACTCGCTGCCAAAAGTAAAGGTTGAAAAAACAGGTATTACAGAAAAAATCCTGGGATACAATTGCGATCAATATAAAATTACAAGCGATAAAAGCCAGACGTTCGTGTGGATAACAAAAGAGCTTGGCAATGGTTTCGCCGGTTTTTCAAAAAGCCTTATGATGATGCTGAGTAACAGCGGGGGTAAAATGCAGTCTACTTCTATCCCTGACATTCAGGCTGCTGCAAATGGCGTAATGATGAAGATGGAAGCAACAGACCTTTCTTCCAATAAAGTAACAAAAATGGAAGCTACAGCCATTAATAAAGACGGGAAGGAAGTAAATATCAGCGACTATAAAATTATGAGTATGTAAGCCTTTGGTGTTGTACTATTGCCGACGCTGGATAAATAATCAGCCACAAACGCGCAGATACGATTTGTGCATCCGTGGCTGATAAATTTTTATCAATCCTCACACTTTCACATACAGTTCCTCTAAAGCCTTTTTCCCGGCTTACATTCATTTTTATCTAGAAAATTCCTTTAACTATATCTCCTTATTTTCTTTCATCAACTTATTTTACCGCTCATCATCGTTTTATAAAAGGGCCATTTTTATAAATTATTGAATATCAGTACAAATTATATTTGGATAATACTTTCCACTGCACATTACCTAAAATAAAATAGTATTATGTTTTGCATAGTACTTAAAAATACCTTTACCTTTGTGATGTCATTAATCAATAACAATAAAAACAAAATATATGAGAACAGAATTCATCAGCCTTTTTGCAGAATTAAATGCAATGGAGCTCGAAAATCTAACAAGGGAAACCAGGGAAACAATTGCTGCTGATGTACATGTTGAAGATAAAAAAACTGTATTCACCGCAGCCAATCTTTGGAGCATTCACAACCGGAGGCGCGAAAGAACCTCAAGAAGGTATATGTAATCAAATTAACCAACCAGTAAAATATTTTAAAATGAGAACGCAATTAACCAGCCTGTTTACAACATTAAACACCACAGAGCTTGAAAACTTAACAAGAGAAATAAAAGAAACCGTTGCTACGGGCATCCAGGTTAGAAATGTAAAACCTGTATTTACCGCAGCTAACCTTTGGAACATTCACAACATGCGGCGTGAAAGAACCTCAAGAAGGTACATGTAATCAAATTAACCAACCAATTAAAAATATTTTGTATGAGAACCGAATTCATTAACCAGTTTGCAGAGATGAATGCCTTGACACTGGAAAATTTAATAAAGGAAACAAAAGAAACTGTTGCCGATGTGCATATTGAAAACACAAAACCTGTGTTTACGGCAGCTAACCTTTGGAACATTCATAATAAAAGAAGGGTAAGAGCGGGAGGAAGGATGTATGTTGCCTGACTATAAAGCAGGCTTAAAAAAAAACGGCGCAGCCATTATAGCTGCGCCGTTTTTTATATTCAGATTAATTTTACCTAAAGGCAAACTTCTTCAGGAAGATATTTTGCAATCAGGTCTTCATAATATGATTTCAATTCTGAAACAACAGGTGGTTTTGGGCTTTTGGAATATAAATCGTAAGGATTAAATTTCCGCACCCAGTCAAACATTTTGCGGTCATGGTCATTTAATAAATGATCATAAGCATTTTCGCGGTGCTGCGAATAAAAAGAATGATAACGGATCATGTAAAGCGATGGCTCCGGCATATAATCCTTTACTATCTGGTATAAATATTCATCATGGCCCCAGCTCATGTGCACATTGTCCAGGCCACAACCATGTTCATAAACACCATACTTGGTATTGTACCGTTCATTTTTACTATCAGGATTGGCATCAAAAAATTCAGAGTAAACAATTTTATCTGAATGTGCACAACCAACCGGGAAAGTATCGCCTACTACAGCCCATTGCGGTTCGCCAAACAGGCAAAGCACTTTACCCATATCGTGAATAAAGCCGGTGAGTATAAACCAATCAGGATGGCCGTCGGCGCGAATGGCTTCTGCCGTTTGCAGTAAGTGTTGTAACTGGTCAAGCTCAATATCAGGATCGGAATCATCAACCAGCGTATTTAAAAACTCCATGGCTTCCCACACTTTTAATTTTTTGCGGTTGAACTGCAAGAAATCTTTACGCTTTTCCATCACAAAATCGTAAGTCTGGTATTGATGATTGAGGCGGTAAAATTCCCGCACCGTATCCCTGCCTGGATTATCATAATTGCGAAATTCTTCTTTTGCTTTTGCAGGCGCGTCGGCTTCAGGATAGCGTTCCAGCACATCATCTTCCCATTGTTCTATGCTGTGCAACGGGCTAATTTCTTCTTTTGTGAAATTGGCAGCATTCATTATTTGATGTTTTTTAGTGCATAAAAATAGCTCTTTTTTGCAGATTAGTTTATTACTGCTCTCAGCGGGTTTAAACCAGAATATATTAAAACGCAAAGTTTCATTAAAAAGCTGCCTGATCTTAGCTGCGGCTATAATTTGTTTGCGCTTTTTGTAGTTCAAAAAGCATTACCAGAAAACAGTGTATAAAGCAGCAAGAATGCCAACAATAATTACCGAACCAATTATAAAACCAGGTGAGCTGCGAAACATACTGGTATCAATTTCAAGCGCTTTAGGGTTATGTTTTGTTTTCTTATCTGCAAGGCTGATGAAGATCATCAACACAATAATTATTATAAACACAATCGTCATGCGGTCAAGAAAGGGATAATCCGGAAAAGCGCCGTTCGTCCAAACAGGTAAAAATTTCAGGATGGTTGAAAGCGGAATGGTTAGTAATGTTGCGGTTAATGCAGCAGCAGAATTAGTGCGTTTCCAGAAGAACCCCAGCAGGAAAATAGCCAGTACGCCCGGTGAAATAAAACCAACATATTCCTGTATAAACTGGTAAGCCTGGTCCAGGCTTTTTAATGCAGGCGCTACAATGCCTGCGAGTATCATAGCTACAATAACGGTAAGGCGGCCCGTTAAAACAAGCTGCCTTTCCGATGCATTTTTATTGATGTATTTCTTATAAATGTCCAGCGAAAAAATGGTGGAAATGCTGTTGGCTTTGCCGGCAAGTGAAGCAACGATAGCTGCGGTTAATGCGGCAAATGCAAGCCCTTTTAATCCATCGGGCAGCAGGTTCATTAATGTAGGATAAGATTGGTCGGGTTTGATAACGCCATTGCTCATCATCTCCTGCTGAAACATACCGTTCTGATGCATAACGAACATGGTGATGCCGGGAATAACGACGATTAAAGGAACGAGCAGTTTTAAAAAACCCGCAAATAAAATCCCTGCACGTGCGGTTTTCAAATCCGCACCTAATGCACGCTGCACAATGTATTGATTACAGCCCCAGTAATTAAGATTGTTGATCCACATGCCGCCAATTAAAACCGATAAACCCGGCAGGTCTTTATAATAAGGATTTGATTTATCAAATATCATGTGAAAATGAGAAGGCGCTTTTTCGCGGATGATACTTAATCC
>JAEWJV010000221.1 GCA_023386395.1 Bacteroidota bacterium | reverse complement strand
CAACCACATTTTCAAAGTATTTATCCTTTGCCGTTATTACGTTGCTGTAATCTCTCCATTTGTCGGGGTAACCGATTTTTTTAGTGATAGCAAATAATTTTTCTTTTGCTTTTTCTTTAGTGCTGTCGCTCATCCAGTCCAGTTTATCTACTCTTGCTGCAAACGCTTTCTGCAAGTTATTTACGAGCTCCAGTGCACGTTTCTTTGCATCTTCACTGAAATATTTTTTTACATATAACTGTCCGAGCGCTTCACCCAACGACTGGTCGATAACACTGGCTATTATTTCCCCACGTGCCTTTTGCACTGCCTGCCCGGATAATACCTTATTAAATTCAAATGCTGCATCTGTAAAGGGTTTGCTCAATATATCTGCATAATTATTCAGGGAATAAGCTTTAAGGTAAATTTTCCAGTCATTTACGGGAATCGTTTTTAAGGCTGTATTCAGCTTATCATAATAAGCAGGTTGTGCTACATCAATGGAATCTGTTTTTGCACCTAACTCATCCAAAACATTTGGCCATCCGATATCAGGTTGCCGTTTTGCAAGCGCTGCAACAGCCATCTTGTTGTAGTTGGCATTTATATCACGTAACTCGATATTGGTTTTATGTGATGCAGCCAGTTGTTTATCGATGTTATAAACAATGTCGGCATTCTTTGTTGCTGTTGCCGCATCGCTGCCTGTAAGTTCAAATAGTTGGGCAAGATATGTTTTGTAAGCCTGTTGAATAGATAAGGTTGAAGGATCTGTGTTAAAATAATAATCTCTATCCGGCAGGCCAATGCCTGTTTGATAAAGATGGGCAATATTTAGGCTGCTGTTTTTATTATCTGCACCTACATAAAAACCTATGAGAGAATTGTTGTAATTCTTTGCTTCGTTTGCAACAAACTTTATTAAAGAAGCAACATCGGTTATACTGTCAATACGGGTAATTATTGGTTTTACAGGATCGTAACCACGTTTATTAATGGTATTTGTATCCATGCCTGAAGCGTAAAAATCACCAAGCTTTTGTTCAATGCTTCCTTCGGTATTGCTGGATTTTGAAACGCTGTCCAATATGCCCTGCAAACGTAAGCGCTGCGGATAATTCATAAACATGTAAGCACCCACGCCCGACTGTGAAGGCGGTATCTGCGCTGTATCATACCACTTGCGGTTTACATACATGAAAAAGTTATCGCCGGGTTTCATGGAAGAATCGATGCCCTGTATATCCACAATATTTTTATCAGGAGTATTGTTACAGGCTGCTAATGCGAATACCGTTGCAATGAGGAATATTGATCTTTTCATAAACAGATGTTTTTGTGTGAAAAATGGCCGGTTAAATCACGGCTTGCATTTTATTACTGCAGATATTCAAATTGATTTTATTTACCGAAGATAGCTTTCAAAGTTTAATAGCGCTGATATAACAGGCTGCAATGTCAATATATGAGATTGATTAAGTCGCGCAGGTATATGATTATGATTAATACACTAATTAAAATGTATAAGATTTTATTTGTCTTTTTAATATTGATGTTCATAGCTTATTCATTTTAAAATAGTGCATACGGGGTGTTGATTGCCTGTTAATATTTTTCCTTGTCGAAGGAACGCGAAATATTATTGATTGTTTCACTGCTTAAATCTTTTGATGCTACAATAATCCTGTAAACAAATTTTACCGATTGCCGCGGTGAAAGTATATAATTCAATTCTTCCTTTCCATTGCTGAACACTTTCCGGCCTAAAGGGTTTAATGCAAAAAGCCCGTAACCACGGGCATGCCAGTAAGTAGGATATCCAATATTGCCGGGATGATCGAACATGGCTATAGTAATTGGCTTCCCGTCTTTAATGCCCTTTAGCATAGTCCAGGGCGCTTTGCTGCTCCATACGCTGTCGCCCTTAACCCCAAAGCTGTTATAATACATACCTGTAACTGAATTATCGCCTGAAGGATCAACTTTCGTTTCATTGCCATGCGCATCTACAAAAACACCCGGCTCCTTAGAAGGCATTTCCAGCTCCCGTGCCACCCGTATTGCAAAAAAGCCATCCTTAACATCTTTAAAAACAACTTTTTTATCTAGGGCAGTTAATGTAGTAATCCTGTCGATAATAAAAATATCGTCCTCTACTTTAAAATGATAAGTTGTTTGTTCATTTAAAAAAACAACACCGGCATTATTTACCCACTTTGCTGTAGCTGTAAGCGATGCTTTATTGCCATGCGCATCGGTGGATATAATTTTTTCATGTATGATGCTTCCATACTGATCTTTTTTTTCAGCCGGTATAGCGGTGGAGTTGTTCCAGAAATCAATGCCGTTTACTGATTCATAATTCATCCATATACCCACATGATGCGGATGGTCTGTCCTTTCGCCTGGCCTTGGGGCAACAGGATAGCCACGGGTAACAGTAATGCCATCAACTGTGTTTACAGGAAACAGCACGGGCTTGGCAACGGAGTCATAGTGGCAATAGGCGGTTAATAATTTCCCGTCATACAAAACATCAACCTGCTTTTTTTCAGGCTGTTCTTTAAATGTAAATCCCTGCTGGGCAAAAACTGTTATTGAAAAAAAACAAAAACCAAATACGGCAAACATGTTCTTCATTGTGCAATGTTTAATTCGTTTGTAGCGTCCGGATGAAGATACAGAATATAAAACGGCAAACAAAAAGGGCAACTCAGTTACCCTTTTTGTTTGCCTGTAATTTAATAATTTATTTATGGAGGATTGTTGTGCCTGTTTCTGTTACATTACCTATTGATACCTGTACATTGTTATAAACAGTATCACTAAAATTATTGTTACCGTCAACTGCAACATTATAGCTGCCTGCTGCAAGGCCATGTATTAAAAATTCACCGGTGATTGCATCGGGCATGGCGGATGCAATTGTATCTGCACCGCTAAGCACATACACCCAGGGTTCAGCTTCAGGTGGTAAAACAATGCCTTTTACAGAACCGGAAGCAGCTTTTGTGTAAACACGGATAACAGGTTTAAGAATATATTGATTATTGCCTGTAACAACAATTGATTTGGAAGCGTCAAAATCTGTCCATATCGCATATTCAACGCCAGGAGTTAAAGTGGCATCTACATTCAGCTTTAACCCGGATTCCTGGGCTGAAGGGGTTTTTAACGGATAGGTTACACCATCTGCTACAACAGTATTGTTCTCACCTAAAATAAGCCGTATTTGTGTTATTTTCTTTGAAGCAATTTTTTCCCTTGCAAGAAGTGTATCTCTGCCATTTGTGAATTTTAAAAGATCATGTACGCCCGGTGAAACCATTTTAATATTGTGCCATGCGTCGCCCGCATCATCGCTGTAGTGCACCTCTACACTTTGCACATCAATGTTTACTTTATCATATTCACCCGGGTCATCTGTAAGATAAACGCTGAAATCAGTCTGCCCTGATGTGCCGGCATCATCATTATTGTTTTTGGAACAGGAGCATAACAGAACAGCGGCAAGCAGGAATAACGAAACACTTTTCATAGAATAAATTTTTTCGGGAAAGAGCAATATGCATGCCAGTACAGCTATGCGAACCTTTTCACCGATAGAAATTAATCTGCATAATATTTTTAAATAATACGTGCTTTGATTTTACGTAACTTTAAAAGGTTAATTTATTATTCACTTTTAAAGCTCAATCTTATGAAACTACCATCTTTACGCATTGGTAATTTTTTTGAGGTGCAATCTTTTTATGAAGATGACCAGCACCGAACCCGAAGAATTACAGAAATCAGCAGGAACCAGGTTCAGGTAGATGGCAAATGGGTTAAACCGGGCCATCTTATTCCCATCAGCATTACAAAACAAATTTTACTGCATTCAGGCTTCACGCAATTTAGCTGGATTACAGACTCGTCTGTTTTTGAATGTAACCATTTTAAATGTACGCTGAATGATAACGGCGTAAACCTGTTTTGTGATAACCTGAAAAACCTGAGGCCGGTTAAGCATTTGCATGAACTGCAAAACCTCTACTTCGACTTAACGGGCGAAGAACTGGAAACGAATTTTAACGCGATTAAATCACCTTCTGAAAAGGAACCTGCATGAAGTAAAAAATTACACTTGAAAAAGGCTGGCATCACCAGCCTTTTTATTTGCATATACTGCATATTGGCAATCGCCTCTATTAAGAATATACTCTATTAAGAATATACTCTATTAAGAATATAAATGAGTGATGGCTTCTTTTTCACTACAAAATAATTTGTCTGAAATATTAGACGATTAGTATGCCGGATTAAATGCAGGTATTGTTTTAAATATAAATGCTTCAGGAAAAAGCAATATATCGGATGTTTCGCCTTATCTCTATTCTTTACAGGAAGATGATAACTATGCAAGGCATATTGATTTAAGTTATTACACAGGCATAAATTTTTCATTTAATACAATAAAAAAATCAATTTTTTTATTGAACCGTGGTAAAGCTGTTAAAGCTTCGGCATTACCATAAAAACCAACTTCCCTATTTTTGCCTTACAAATAAAGTCTATATGCAGGATGATATCCGTAACAATTGGTCAATAGAAGAGATTTACGAAATATACAATACACCCGTTCTTGAACTTATTTTAAGGGCAGCAAATATTCACAAAAAATATAATGACACGGCTGAAGTGCAGGTGTGCACTTTACTGAGCATAAAAACAGGTGGCTGCACAGAAGATTGCGCTTACTGCCCGCAGGCTGCCCGTTATAATACCGGCGTAAATGTGCATGCATTAATGAAAAAGGATGAAGTACTGGCCTATGCACAAAAAGCAAAAGATGCAGGCAGCACCCGTTTTTGTATGGGCGCAGCCTGGCGTGAAGTGCGTGATAACCGCGACTTTGACCGTGTTTTGGAAATGGTCAAAGGCGTGAATGAAATGGGTATGGAAGTGTGTTGCACACTTGGAATGTTAAGCGAAACGCAGGCGCAAAAACTGGCCGATGCCGGTTTGTATGCTTACAATCATAACCTTGATACATCTTCTGAATATTATGAGCATATTATTACAACGCGCACTTATGAAGACCGGTTGGATACTCTGGAGCATGTGCGTAAAGCCGGTGTGAGTGTTTGCTGCGGCGGCATAATTGGTTTGGGTGAAAAACATGAAGACCGCATAAAAATGCTGCATACATTATCTACTATGCCGGAGCACCCGGAAAGTGTGCCAATTAATGCATTGGTGCCTGTTGCAGGAACACCATTGGAACATAATCATCATGTAGATGTTTGGGATATGGTGCGCATGATTGCTACGGCGCGTATTCTTATGCCGAAGGCAATGGTGCGTTTAAGCGCAGGCCGCACCAGCATGAGCGTTAGTGAACAGGCTTTATGTTTTATGGCCGGCGCCAATTCTATTTTTGCCGGCGATAAATTATTAACCACGCCTAACCCAAGCTTTGAAGAAGATGATGCCATGTTTAATTTACTTGGTTTAAAACCGAGAGTGGCATTTAAAGAAGAAAAAGAAGTTGATGAAGAAGTTTTGATCTAAATTACCGGTAATAAGGATTTGTTTTTCGTTTACCGAAACCCGGACACCGTGCACTCATAAGGTCCGGGTTTCTTGAATTAAGAAACGACTTGAAAGATAATGTGAGCTCAAACCCACCGCGGGCCTGCGATGCAACAACCAGCTTACTTACATTCACATCATAACTTGCGCCAATTGTAAATTTTGAAAGCTCTAACTGAATAACGGGAATAAGCGCATCATTCCAGCGATATAACAATCCTCCGGTAATAGAAGCATCGCCGTCAGATTCAAAAAAAGCATGCTTATACATTATGCCAAACTGCGCGGTGCTGATGCCAATACGTTTAAAACCGCTTGTATATTGATCAAAATAATCGGCATATAAAATCAATTCATTGGCATCGCCAATGGCATTTGACAAGCCTGCATTCAACGCTAATTTTTTATTGAGTATGATTTTGCTTCCATCAAAAAAACCAACAGAAGGATTGGTAAGATGGAATAAAGCAGCCCCAATATAATAATCAACATTCTCATTCAGAGAGCTTTTATAAGTAACGCCAAGAGATAAATCGAAATAATTTACATTGGTATTATTAAACACCTGGCTGGTATAAGGCAGCACGCTAAAGCTGCCATCGCTGTTGGCAATAAACTGGTCATTCAGCACCAGTTTAGTTGGGTCAAATCTCTGCTGCATTAAGCCCGCCATAAAGCCGCCTGATAAAAAAGAATTTTCACCGGTTCTTACGCTGATGTTACCCGCCGGTAAAATTTGCGTGGTACTGAATTCTGATGTGCCCGCAACATCCCTGAATATTTCTAAACCCAAGGTGCCGGTAACATCATAATCCATTATCTGCATGGGAAATTTTAATTCGGAGCTTATACCAAATGTGCGGTAAGGAATGGTAACGCTTTGCCATTGATTTCTGTAAGATGCGGTAAGCCTCACATCACCATTGAAAATACCTGCCAGTGCCGGGTTGCGCAGCAATGGCTGGTCATAGAATTGGGAGAAACCAATATCCTGTGCATTGCTGTTGCTGCAACACATCAATAATATATAAAGAAATAATACCCGTTTTAAAATCTTTTCCATACAACTATTGAAGTAAGGTTACATTGCCTTTATATGTGTAAGGCGTTCCGTTTTCACATATCACATCCACCGTATAAACATATACGCCCATGTCTGCCAGCCTGCCGTTTATATAACCATCCCATCCATAGCCGGCATCGTTTGGCTGGAAATTATTTTTCTCAAATACAACCCTTCCCCATCGGTTAAATACCCTGAATGATTTAACTGATGCAATGCCTGAGCCTCTTACCATAAATCTTGAATTGGCTGCCAAACCTTTGGGTGTAAATGCGTTTGGAATAAATACTTGCGCGTTGGTGCAGAAAGCAGTTATGCAAATAGTATCGCTGCCGCTGCATCCATAAATATTGGTTGCTTTAACGGTATAACAAATATTGTTTTTTACGGTTAATGTTGGCAGCGAACAGGCCGGATCATTACACTGAATATTATCAGCAGGCGTCCATTCATATTTCGCTATTGGCAGAATATTCCTGTCTGATGCATTTGTAATGGCCGGTGTTATCTGCATGGTATAACCTGTTGGCACATTAAACGAATCTTTGCTAAACTTAACAACAGGATAACCGCCCACTGCTATCATTGTATCAGCCGTTACACTGCAGCCTGTTTCAGGCGATGTAACGGTAATGGAATAAACGCCTGCGTCTTCAATTTTTACAGGTGATATACCGGCGCCGGCGCTGTTTACAGGAAAGCCAGTGCCCGGCCCGTTCCACACATAGTTCAATGTATTGTTGCCGGGAATGGAACTGGTGGCTGAAAGCGAAAAATCATCACCCACGCATAGAGGCGTTCTTGTTGTAATCACTGGCGTATTTGGTGATTGCTTTATTTCAACTGTAAAAGTTGCCGGCGTGGAAATGCAGTTGTTCTGTATGGCATATACAATATAAATTCCGTTATAGGAAGCCTGCGCATTTGGAAAAGAAACAACTGTGTTTTGAGATGTATCAGGTTCACTGCCGAATGAGGGGCCAACCCATACATAATTTACCGTGCCGGTTTGGGAACTTGTGGGCGATGATG
>JAEWJV010000150.1 GCA_023386395.1 Bacteroidota bacterium | reverse complement strand
CGGCGTGACAGGCTGCACACATGGTGGTAAAAATTTTTTTACCGGCATCAATATCCGACGCATCAGTTAACCGGGTAACCGTATTTTCGTCAACATTATTTTTTGCTTTGGCAAGAAAACTTTCACGCTGTGCTTCGGCCTGGTGCATGGCTATTTGCAATTCCTGTATGGAAGAAGGACCCGTATGCGATACATGGAACCGCCAGAGATAAATGCCCGCGAAAATGATACAGATATAAAAGCCATACAGCCACCATGGCGGAAGGCGGTTATCCAACTCGCGAATGCCGTCATAATTATGGCCGGTGTCAATATCCGCTTCTTCCTGCACCGGTTTAAAATTGTTTAATTTACCCCATATGTTTTTAAGGCTGAATGATCTTTCTTTTACAACCTTAACAGATGCACTACTTTCTGTTACCTGTGTTTCTTCATTGGCTTTCATTAAGGCTTTTACCTGGCCCATGATGCTGATAAGAATAAGTATCTCTACACCAATAACAGAAACAAGTACATAAAAGCTCGTGGAAGATAACGGGATGGTTGCTTTAAACGTTTCCGTTTTTGCAGTGGCATCATCTGTTGCCGCAGCATCCTGCGCGAATAAGCCGCTGCTTAAAAGCATAAAGAACAATACAGACAGCAGCTTTGCAGCCGTATCTTTTTTAATCTTTTTAAGGTTGATTTTTGCCTGTTGCACCAGCATTTTAGCGGCCACATAAATAGCCAGTGCAAGCAAAGCGGCGATAATGCATAAGGCAATCGCCTGTGGGCTCCTGGCTTCATTTAGTTTTGGGCCATCCTGCGCAAATGCGCTTAAAGGCAACAATGCTGCAAAAGCTATTATTAATTTTCTATTCCTGTTTTTCATGCTTTTCAGTTTATATCCTGGCTGTCATCCAAGGGAATATTGCTTAAAGTTTTTATAAGTTGTTTATCTGCTTTCCATGCCCACAACGACATTACTATGAAGAAGCTGAAGAATATGCCGAAAGAAATAAGCGCATATATGGATACACCTGTAATACTTTCGAGATAATGTATGAAGCTCATATTATTGAATTGCTGATTGATTAATTATTTGCATTGTTACGGCAACGCTGCAGCATCCTCTGTTTTCTTTATATCAACGCCAAGCCTTTGCAGGTAAGCGATTAATGCAACGACCTCCGTGGTGCTGCTGGTTTCAATTTTATCTTTTTTAAGATTAGCTTTTATTTCATTTGCCTGTTTCATTAAATCCTGGTTGGCTATTTTATCATATCCTTCGGGATAAGGAACCCCGAGTTTTTGCATTGCCCTTATTCTGGCGCCGGTGGATGAAGTATCCAGCTGCTTATCAAGCATCCAGGCATAAGCCGGCATGATGGAACCGGGGCTCATGATGCGCGGATCCATCATGTGGTTATAATGCCAGCTATCGGGATATTTTCCGCCTACCCTTGCCAGGTCGGGACCGGTACGTTTACTGCCCCATTGAAACGGGTGGTCATAAATAAATTCACCCGCTTTGCTGTATTCTCCATAGCGCGCCACTTCATCCCTGAACGGCCTGATCATTTGTGAGTGACAGGTATAACAACCATTGGCAACATAAATATCCCTGCCTTGTAATTCAAGCGGCGTATAAGGTTTTACAGATGCGATAGTTGGTACATTGCTTTTTATAAGAAAGGTTGGTACTATTTCGAGAACGCCACCTATTGCTACTGCAATCAAACTGAACACCAGCATTTGAACAGGCCTTTTTTCAATCCAGCGGTGCCAGTGCTTATCACTATGCGCTATTATCTGCTTTGCAAGCGGTGCAGCCTCTGCGGCTTCGTTTGCAACAAGATTGCCTGATTTAACGGTTTTGAATAAGTTGTAAGCCATTAAAAATACGCCCGAGATAAAAACGGTACCGCCAATGCTTCTCAGCAAATACATAGATTCTATATTGGTAACGGTTTCAAGAAACTGGTAAGTAAGGGTACCTTCTTCGCTAAAGCTTTTCCACATGGTTGCCTGTGTAAAGCCGGCCCAGTACATGGGCACTACATATAAAACAATACCTATTGTGCCGATCCAGAAATGCGTATTGGCAAGCTTTCTTGAATACAAGGTTGTATTGAATATTTTTGGTATGATCCAATACAACACACCAAAAGTTAAAAAGCCGTTCCAGCCCAATGCACCTACGTGTACATGCGCAATTGTCCAGTCAGTAAAATGCGAGATGGCATTTACGCTTTTCAGGCTCAGCATAGGCCCTTCAAATGTGGCCATACCATAACACGTTACCGCCACCACCATGAATTTTAGAACAGGATCTTCCCTTACCTTATCCCAGGCGCCTCTTAAAGTAAACAGGCCATTCAGCATACCGCCCCAGCTTGGTGCAATCAGCATTATACTGAATACAACGCCCAGGCTCTGCGCCCAATCGGGTAATGCTGTATATAAAAGATGGTGCGGCCCGGCCCAGATATAAATAAATATCAGCGCCCAGAAATGTATGATGGATAAGCGATAGCTATATACCGGCCTGTTGGCTGCCTTCGGTAAAAAATAATACATGAGGCCGAGATAAGGCGTTGTAAGAAAGAATGCTACTGCATTGTGGCCATACCACCATTGCACTAGTGCATCCTGCACGCCCGCATACCAGCTATAACTCTTAAAAGCAGAGAAAGGTATTTCGAAAGAGTTTACAATATGCAGCATGGCAACGGTAACCCAGGTGGCTATATAAAACCAGATGGCAACATACAGGTGGCTTTCTCTTCTTTTAAGAATAGTGCCAAACATATTGATACCAAAAAGCACCCAAACAATTGTGATCAGAATATCAATGGGCCATTCGAGTTCTGCATATTCTTTACCGGTGGTATAACCAGCCAGCAAAGTAGCAGCGCCCGCCACTATAATTAACTGCCAGCCCCAAAAATGCACCTTGCTGAGCTTATCGCTGAACATGCGTGCCTTGCACAAACGCTGCAGCGAATAATATACGCCCATGAAAATTCCGTTTCCAACAAAAGCAAATACAACGGCATTCGTATGCACCGGCCTTACACGCCCAAATGTTGTTTCGGCCGTATCAAAATTAGCGCCGGGCAAATACAATTGTATAGCAGCGAGCAACCCTGCCAGCATACCAATTGCACCCCAGAAAATAGTGGCATAAGCAAACATTTTAACGATATTATTATCATAGTAAAACCGCTCTACAGCCAGTTTCTCCTGCACTTCGCCGGGAACAGAAATACCCCCCATCTTGCCTTTTTGTTCAAGCATAGAAATATTTTATTGATTGTTGTTTGAAGGTTTATCGTCGAACAGCATTCTTACCGGTGGGCTTTGCTGGTCGTCGTACTGACCCTTTTTTACGCTCCATAAAAAAGCCAGCAGGAATAATGTTGCAATCAGGATGCTCGCCGTCAACAATAAAAAAATTACGCTCATATAATTTTTGAAAGCACAAAAG
>JAEWJV010000409.1 GCA_023386395.1 Bacteroidota bacterium | reverse complement strand
ATATGGAACCCACTTAAACCATTTTTTCAGGTCTAAGAAAAAATAGCCGCGCAGGAATTTCATTTCAGCAACCCGCTGATCTTTTTGCGGATAGGTTGATGCATCCAAAGCGTTCAATGCCCTTATTGCCGTATTACATCTTGATACGCCTTCATATTCGGCATACCATATACCGTCGTTATTACCTGTGCTCGGTGTGTTTAAGGAAAATACTTCCCATTGATACCAGGGTATCTGGTCGCCAATACCACCGCCGCCTTTATAAGAGTCATCAGATTTTATATCGGCCAGCCAGGGGCTTAATTTCTGGTTAATGATGCCTTCATGCGGCAGCCATGCATAGGCTGAGATTACAAGCCCGTCTATATTATCGGGCGTACTTACATTTCCTTCCGTAACAACAGCCTGCGGCGTTACATCCAAAAACTTTTTGCAGCTTGCTATTGAAAGAAGGATTAGCGATAAGAATAAAAAATTTGATATTTTTTTCATCTGTTTATTTTTTATTGATTGATCAGATGTAGCCTTGTTTATTTTAGAATGATATTTCAATCCCTGCTTTAAAAATTCTGGGTATTACATAAGGATTTGCATAATCGCTGCCTTCGGGATTTTCCGGATCAGGTCCTGTAAATTCTGAGCTTTTAAACATGAGCAGGTTTTGCGCCATTACATACACATAAAACTTATCCATGCTTAACCTTGAAGCAAAAGATTTGGGAAGACTATACCCTAACTGAATATTCCTGAGTTTTAAATACTGGCCAGGCTCAATAAAATAAGTAGATGCTCTAAGCTCATCATTTACGTTGTTTAAAGACAAAGCCGGGATAGTTGACTTAGTGTTGGCTGGCGTCCATGCATCTAATACACGTGTTGGATGGTTAAAGCCGTTTTGTATCCATACATTCCAGAAATCGCTGTAACTCTTCCATCCGTTATACACGTCAACACCTGCAACGCCTTGCCAGAACATAGACAGGTCAAAGCTTTTATAAGCAAGGTTAATAGAAAAACCGTATTCAAATTTTGGAGTGATAGAACCATTGCTTATCCAGGTACGGTCATAATTGTAGTCAATTACACCATCCGGTTTGCCGTCGGGGCCTGAAATGTCTTTATAGCGAAGTCTTCCAACTCCTTTGCCGGGTTGCGCTGCAGAATTATCCACATCCTCCTCGTTTTGAAAAATACCATCAGCAATAAAGCCATATACAGCTCCCCATGGATGACCCGCAATACCATCTTCCTTTTGTGAAGTACCACCCCATGTGTAGGTAACGGTTTGTGGCAAATCGTTTACTTTATTTGTATTATAAGCAATGTTGCCGCTAACCTGGTAAGTAAAATCCTTACCTGCATTACCATTGTACGCAAGAGAAAGTTCCAAACCTTTATTTGTCATATTTGCGGCATTGATGTACTGATAACTGCCTTCACCAAATGTGCCGAGGTAAGGCGGGCGTATCAACATGCCGTCAGTATATTTCCTATAGAAATCCAATGAACCGGAAAGTTTCTGGTTAAGAAATCCAAAGTCGATACCTATGTTTGTTTGAGAAGTGGCTTCCCATCTCAAATTTGCATTACCAGTTTGCACCCTGTAAAAGCCTGAAGGCAGATTGCCGCCGGTTTCATTGCCGCCAATGCTGTAAGATGTAAAGCCATAATCAGGTGCAAAAAAGGTTTGGGCATTTAATGAATTTATACCGGCAAGGCTTCCGTTCTTGCCCCAGCTTACCCTGAGCTTTAAATCGGAAAGAACTTTGCTGTCGTTCAGGAAATCTTCCTGGCTTATGCGCCATCCGGCAGAAACAGCCGGGAAATAAGCAAACCTTTCATTAGAACCAAATTTTGATGAACCATCATACCTTAATGATCCTGATAAAAGATACCTTGAATTGTAGGAATAGTTGAACTTACCAAAGTAAGAAAGCAGGTTGTATTTATCGCCGCCACCACCAAGCGTCATATTACCTGTGGCAGTGCTTATGTAAGCATAATCATAGTTTTCAAAGGCAAGTGCCTGGCGCCTGGCATCCATAAATTCAGTAACATATTTATTCGCTTCCATGCCTGCCAAAACATCAAGATTATGTTTCCCGGTATTTAATTTATAATTAAGCGTATTAGTCAGATCGAGTGTGGTTTCTCTCCAATACCATTGGTCAACGCTGTTGATAGGATTGAACTTTCCACCGGCTTCCTGGAAAGTAAACTGGATAGTTCTGTGATAACCATCTGTGTAAATTAAACCCAGTTGAGAGCGGAAATTAAAGTTCTTCAGAAACTTTACGTTAGCATGTACATCGCCATAAATCTTATTGTATTTATTGCCATTATCTTTATTTAAACTAAGCTCTCTCACAGGATTCCAGTAATCATCCATACCTAATGCAACGGCAGAACCGCCCCAGCCGCCATCAGTAGAATGTACGGGAATGATGGAAGGTTCCACCAATGCCAGGTGCGTTACATTCTGGTTGTTATCTATTAAATGAGAGGCTTCAATATTTTCACCGATGGTAAAATGATCGCCTATTACTTTATATTCTGTATTTACACGAACCGTAAACCTTTTAAATCCTGTATATAACTGTGTTCCTTCATTCTGCAAAAAGTTTAACGAAAGCAACGATGTAGATTTTTCATTACCACCTGAAATGGTAAGCTGGTGGTTATGCTGAATACCTGTTTGTGATATAGCGTCAAGCCAGTTGGTATTGGCAGCGATCATGGTGGAATCGGCATTTAAATACTGACGTGGTGTAACCTTGTCCAATACAGGGATACCATTATTATCTTCATGCCAATCGTAACTATAAATCTGTGTTGCTGTATTTGGATCCTGGCCGCCGTTTACTGCAGCCTGCCATAAAGCGGTGCCGTATTGTATCGTATTCAGCATTGCAGGTTTATTATTCCATTGAGAAAAACCAACAGAGCCATTATAGGAAATCTTTGCCTTGCCGGCCTGGCCTTTTTTCGTTTGTATAAGAATAACACCAGCGCCGCCCTGCGTTCCATAGATACTGGCAGAATAGGCATCTTTCAATATCTGCATGGAAGCAATATTATCAGGGTTTATATCGCGCAGGTTCATATAACTGGGCATACCGTCTATTACTATCAATGGGCTTGAACCATTTAAAGATGTCATACCTCTTACCTGTATGCCCACATTACCTGCAGGGTTGCCATCCGTTGTTACATGCAGGCCCGGCACCACGCCCTGCAACGATTGCATTACATTCGTCTGGCCGTGGCTTTTACTTAATTCTTTCGGGGTAACAACCGCAACTGCACCAGTTAAATCTGCTTTTCGCTGTGTCATATAACCTGTAACAACAACTTCGTCAAGGTCTGATGAGCTTTGATCTTTCAATGTGATATTAATTACAAGGTTATCACCCACCGTTACCTTTTCGTCCACCTTACCCACATAAGATATTTCCAGCACCTGTCCTTTTGAAGCAGTGATGGAAAATGCGCCGTCCTGGCCTGTTGGCACCGCTGTGCGGCTGCCTGAAACTCTTATGGTAGCGCCTACAAGAGGATTCGATTTTTCATCTATAACCTTGCCTGTAATGGTTTGTTGGGCAAAGAGCACAGTGTGCGATAAAAGGAAAGCAAAAAAAAGCGTTAACCCATATTTGAGGGCATCTTTTTTAAATTTAAAACCGCGTAACCATACGCAGCGCTGAACAGTTAGATTGAAATGCATGTACGTTAATTTTAGATGAGACAACAAGAATTTACCAGCTTGCTTAATGATATAAACAAGTGCTTACCGGCTTATGTATAAGCGGGTAATTAAATAACATGAAGGCCGCTGATTCAGAAGGCAGCTTTCTTCAGCACCTTCATGCCGCTAAAGGGGATTGTAATTAATTGCGGGAACGAAAGTTTCCGGAAAAATTTTTCGATTTTGGTTAAGCAATGCATAGAAGAAAATTTAATCGTTTAAGCAAATTTTGATTTAGACAGAGCCAATAAAGTTTTAAAGCAAAAAATATAATGATTAATCGTTTAAGCAACCCGGCAAACACATTTCAAAAACAACAGACAAAAACGAAAGTAAAAGCATTTAATCGTTTAAGCAAATTTTTTTTAACTTTCTTTATTTAAAAATCTGCACAGGTTAAAACAAGCACAATAGATTCATCAATCCGTCACCATTATTTACTCTCAATTTAAACTGGGGATGCTAACTATCGCATTATGTAAGGCGGCGGATCGAAATCATGTCAGCTCTCCTGCCTGGAAATAATGTGGTATAGAAGTAAAGCAGGCAGGAAATCATCAAAAAGGGTTCCTGTTTTAAAAAATCATGCAAAAAGTGGATATAATCTCATGCAACTTCTTATTTTATTTGTGCAACTTCGACAACGTTATTGCTTTATTATTTATGAGAATATTTTTATTGATATTAATACTAACTGCAATTTTTGTTGTACCACAACAAATCTTATATGCACAGCTATCTGAAAATGACAGTTTGCGTAATAACATTAAAACAGCAGCTACCGACAGTCTGCGGATTGAGGCTTTATATGAATATATGAA
>JAEWJV010000062.1 GCA_023386395.1 Bacteroidota bacterium | reverse complement strand
ATTGCCTAAGATAGGCTCGCCGAAAATACGGCTGAGCATTGTTTTAGGTCCGTAGTAACGTGCCATAGTTATATACTTGATATTTTAGTGACGATGCAGCATCATTAAAAATCTTAAAATAAATGCTGCACCCGGTTATTGAAATGTACGATTTGCAATTTTTAGACTTACGATTAAAAACTCAACTGGCTTAAAATCGTAAATCTGAAATCGTAATTGGTTTAAACTCTTCTTTTCTTGGGAGGACGGCAACCGTTGTGCGGTAAAGGCGTAACGTCTTTTATCATAGAAACCTCAATGCCGCTTGTTGCTAAAGCGCGAATGGCGCCTTCACGGCCTGCACCCGGGCCTTTTACATATACATCCACTCTTCTCAGGCCCGCATCTATAGCTACTTTTGCTGCATCCTGTGCGGCCATTTGTGCTGCATAAGGTGTGTTCTTTTTAGAACCGCGGAAACCCATTTTACCAGCAGATGACCAGCTTATAACCTGGCCCTGCTTATTGGTTAAAGACACAATAAGATTATTAAAAGTAGCATTGATGTGTGCATCGCCGTAAGCATCTACTTTTACTATTCTCTTTTTTGCTGCGGCTTTTCCGCCTGCCTGTGATTTTGCTGCTTTTGCCATTTTTATTTTATCTAATAGGTAATCAACCGGAAAATTCCGGCCGCTTATTTAATTAATTATTTCTTAGGTGCCTTTTTCTTACCGGCAACTGTTTTACGCTTGCCTTTTCTGGTACGGCTGTTTGTGCGGGTGCGCTGGCCGCGAACCGGTAATCCTTTACGATGACGAAGGCCGCGGTAGCAGGCAATGTCCAAAAGGCGCTTAATGTTCATTTGAACTTCACTACGTAATGCACCTTCTACTTTTACCTCGTTGGTAATAATAGAACGGATGTGGTTAAGATCATCATCATCCCAGTCATTTACTTTCTTATCGTAGTTAATATTTGCTTTATCCAAAATGTAGCGGGCCGTGGAACGGCCAATACCGTAGATATAGGTTAAACCTATTTCGCCCCTTTTATTTTTTGGTAAATCAACCCCGGCAATACGAGCCATAATTTCTGTTTATTGTTTTTATTACTTTTTACTTGTATCGCTTCGAGCTTTGGCTTGAGACTGCGGGCATTTGGCTCACGGTTCATAGCTGATGGCTCATAGCTTCTCCTATCCCTGGCGCTGTTTATAGCGGGGATTCTTCTTGTTTATAATGTACAGTTTGCCTTTCCTGCGAACGATTTTGCAATCTGCACTGCGTTTTTTTACTGAAGCTCTTACTTTCATTTTATTTAGCTTTCAGCCGTCAGCATGCGCTGTCAGCTTGTTTATAACTTATTTATACCTGAGAATAATTCTTCCCCTTGAAAGATCGTAAGGACTCATTTCCACCTTCACTTTATCACCAGGAAGAATTCTTATATAATGCATGCGCATTTTTCCCGAAATTGTGGCCAATATTTCATGACCATTTTCCAATTTAACTCTGAACATAGCGTTACTTAATGCTTCTATTATAGCGCCGTCTTGTTGAATTAATGATTGTTTGGACATAAATTTGGGAGCGCAAAGATATAGGAATACAATTAATTGAGAAAATTTTTGAAAATTTTCAAACCTAAAAGAGTAGTTAAATAATAGCTATTTCCAGATTTCCGCAAAATTTACATCAACAAGGCAGTTTTTTTCGAAAACCCCGGCCGTTTTGCTGCGCGATGAAATAATAATATAATATTTTACCTGTTATTGCCTTCCAGTTTTGCCAGTCTTCAAATTGTAATGTGGTAAAATCTGTATTGCCGGCATATATCAAAATTAATGAAGAAATATGGAAGCCGGTTTATAAGCTTAATGGCAGCACAATTTCCCATTGATTGGGGCTTCCCGCTTCAATATCATCATTCAAAAGCCTGCTGTAGCGCAGCCCGAAACTTACAAACTGCTGGTTCCACCATTTAGTATCGAAGAAAATTTCAGCGCCGGTGGAAGCAAAATTAAAACGGTTGCCCGTTCTTAAACTTTTGGTTTGTGTGAAATCATAAAACAGGTTGCCGCGTATTCTTAAGCAGTAAGCAATATTACCAAAACCCCAATCGGGATATGCCAATGGAAAATTATAATTGAAGCCTGCTTTATACATTCTGGGATAGTCCGGCACGGAATAACCTCTTGAAAAAGGGAAATTGTTATCATAATAATATTTGCCCGAAGTATCCCGCTGCTGATAAGCCAGGTTAATAACTATACTATGGTTTTTACCCAGCCCCGGGAAATACAGATAGCTGCTTGCCAGCAATTGATTTGCCGTACTGCCGGTTCTGAATTGTAAGGTTATTGATTGCCCAAACCTAGGATTAATATGCTGAACCGCCTGTTGTATATACTGGCTGTAATACAAACGCAACTGTGTGTAGCCAAAACCTGCATTCTTAAAATAATTTTTTGCAAAGCCCGTCCATTGAGTGTTTACATAATTATAGCTGGCCGAAGTGGTTAAATTGCGGTACAGTTTGCCGCCGGTTAAATTGAGCGGCAACTGCAGCCCGCCGCTTAATTTAGTTTCATTCCAATGAAGCGTGGTATCGGCATTTAGCCGCGCTGTTCTGTTCCACGTTTGGTTTACATTAATAAAGGGCTGCAAATACCAACCTCCATAAATGCCTGTGTAGCCCGCGCGGCTGAATTGTTCATCACGGTTATATGTATAATATAACTGGCTTTGAACCGTGTTTAAAACATTCTGTCCATATAATATAAAGGAATAATCGGGATCGCTGATATAAGGATTATAACTGTGAAAATTAAAAAAGCCGGATGCTTTGGAGTAAGGTTTTGAAGTGAAATCCCTTTCTCCAATATTATTCAATAATTGATTGGATGGTTTTTGAAAAGGGTTAGATATGTATAGATTTTTTAAAGTGTCATTTTCATTTATTGATTGCCATTGAGGTGTTGCTTCGGCCAGCCTGTAGCCATCTGCAGTAAATGCAGCCGTAATTATTTTATTATTCAGCAGGCCCGCCTGGTATAAACCTGTAGCAACGGAAACAAGGCGGTAATTTTTATTTTCGAAACTGATGTATGCCCAGATTTCATCCCTGCCATTATTGGAACAGCTATATAATAAGGTATCGCCCTGTACAACCGGGAACCCAATAATCCTGTTGTTATAAGATAAGATCACTTCACGGTCTTTGCCAGTAACAGCCTGTTTTAAGATACTCATTTTACCATCAGCCTTCCTGTTGCATACATATATATATTTATCATCGGCAGAAAACCTGGGATAGGAAAAAACATTGCCCTGTTCATTAATAATAGTGCGTTTTATATTTCCGTTTATATCAAGCAACACAAGCTTTGAATTCCCGTCTGCTGCCTGTTCAACGGTAATGATCATGTCCCCTTTATGCGAGATGTCCGGAGAAAAATATCTTGAGTGCGAGGTGAGTTTCCGTTCTTTTTTTGTACTGATATCAATCAATCTTATTTCGCTGAACTCACGGTTGCCCCAGCGTGCCTCAGGTTTAAAAGATGCATAGGCAATCATACCATTATTATAACTGAAGTAATCGTTGGTAGTAATATTTTCTACGGCAATTTTCTCCGTGCTGCCATCAGCCTTCCTTATTATAAACTGCGGAATGTGGCTATAGCTTTTTTGCAATGTAATAACCGACCCGTCTTTTGTTATATAGGGATATTGGTTATCGGTTACATTATGCTTTTCAGTTGAATCAATAAATGTGAGGTTTGAATACGATTCTCCCTTCCATTGTTCCTGGTAATAATTAAACGCCTGCTGTACAAAACCATTAAAAGTTATGCCGGCATGTTGCTTTACTGCATGCTGCAGAGGATAAAAAAGGCTGTTGAACGAAGCTGCATCGTGCGTTACATTTTTCCAGAAATCATTGCCGTATCTTTCCCTTCCATAAGCAACCAGCATATAACCCAAAGGATAATGATCCGGCACAAAATTGCGGTAAGAACCGTTGCGCAATTTCATGTAACTGTAATGTTTGTTTTCCAGGTACAGGCTTTTGTAACCGTTTAAAAATAATGGAAGCCTGCCACGACCCTGGTTACTCAGCAAGGTTTCATTATATACGGCATCGCCTTCAAAAAACCAGTCGGGCACCGCAGCAGCATTTGCCAGGGCCTGCCCGTTTTGCCCGAATAAAATATGCATTGCATGAGAAAGGCCCACATTAAAATTGTTGTATTGCTCCACATGCCTGTATTCATGTATGCTTAAAAGATCGCTCCAGCTTACAGCGCTTAATTCAAAGGCATTTTGTTCAGGCGTAAGAAAGAATTCACTCCGCCGGGGGCCTAATGCAACAAATCCGTTTGAGAAAACGGTTTGATTATGCAATACGATACCTGTCTTCCGGCTGAGATTTCCTATTGTGCCTGCAAAATGCAACTGTTCATTTGAAGTAATGGTTGCAACCCGTTTGGCAATACTATCCCAGCCGTCAGGAAAAATGATTCTTACGGTATCATTATTGATCTGCTTCCATTTTACTGAAGCGGGTTCGCCGCCAAACTCCTGGGCATGGGCAAACGAAAATATCAATAGCAGTAAAATGAATAGTGTATAGCGCATGATAAAACAAAAATAACCCGCTATACACTATTTATTTAAGCGTAATTTACAGGAACTATCAGCTCAGCAGAAAAAGCTGTGCATAATGTTCATTGAGAAAAGTATCCTGCCTGGCAAGTTTTTTCTCTTCATAAGATTTTCCGGTAATCGGCTTGCCCGATTGTTGATTAGGCGATTTCAGATTTGAATACATTTGGCTTTTCAGATTTGCGTTAAATGGATTTTTGCTGGTGTTTTTGTTTAAGTTAAGTTGCATAAAAAAACAATTTTAAGATTAACAAAGAGGTTTTATATAGTCGCTTTTTTCTTAAAAACGGGAACAAGATGCAAATAATCTTGCAAACGAAAAACGGGGAAAATACCCCTTCTTTAGAGAAAATGTCTGTTTGCATGAGCTTTAATGGTAATATTTCTATTTTTACGGCAATGAAGAAGGAGATTTCTTGTGATTGATATAATTAATTTATTACCTGACAATATTGCTAATCAAATTGCTGCGGGCGAAGTAATTCAGCGCCCGGCAAGTGCAGTAAAGGAACTGCTTGAAAATGCGGTGGATGCCGGCTCAACTTCCATAGAAATGCATTTAACCGATGCCGGTAAAACATTGATACAGGTTATTGATAACGGCAAGGGCATGAGCGAAACCGATGCCCGCATGTGTTTTGAGCGTCATGCCACCAGTAAAATAAAAAATATTGACGACCTTTTTCATATCCGCACCATGGGTTTCAGGGGAGAAGCCCTGGCTTCCATTGCGGCGGTGGCCCAGGTGGAAATAAAAACACGAAGGGCAGAAGATGAGTTGGGAACTTTTATTGAGATTGATAACAGTGCTGTAAGAAAGCAGGAAGCCTGCGCCTGTGCAGTGGGTACCAATATTTGCATGAAGAACCTTTTCTTCAGTGTGCCGGCAAGGCGTAATTTTTTAAAAAGCAATGCCTCGGAAATGCGCCATATAGTGGATGAATTTATACATGTGGCGCTTGCATTTCCCAACATATTTTTTTCGCTTACCAGCAATGGGCAGCAGGTTTTTCACCTGGAAGCCGGCAATTATAAACAACGTTTTTTGCAGCTGCTCGGCCATCAATATTCTACCAGGCTGGTTGCTGTAAAAGAAACTACTGATTATTTAAATATTAATGGTTTTGTTGGCAAGCCAGAAGCTGCAAAAAAAACCAGGGGCGATCAATATTTCTTTGTGAATAACCGCTTTATTAAAAGCGCTTATTTAAATCATGCCGTAATAACCGCATTTGATGCAC
>JAEWJV010000388.1 GCA_023386395.1 Bacteroidota bacterium | reverse complement strand
GCGCATTAGAGGGGAAGTCTTTATAAACACCGGTTACCTTCACATCAAACTGGTCGTTGGCGCGGATAACTTTATTAATCGGGTCTTCATTACCAAAATATTTTTTTGCTGTTTCTTCTGTAAGCATTACAGAAAAAGGATCGTTCAATGCTGTCTTAGGGTTCCCTTTTAAAACGTCAACAGTAAATACATCAAATAAATTTTCATCAGCAAAATAAACATTGGGTTCATTTATTAATTTGTCTTTATAGCGAAGCGGCGTTGTACCATTATTCAGTAAACGCGTCATCTTTTCTATTTCAGCAAAATCTGTTGGAAGATAATATCCAAATGGTGGCGCAACTGTACTAAGGTTAAGCATTTCTTTATGATTACCATCATAAAAAGTACGTGTTACACGATAAACCCTGTCAGCATTTTTATTATACTTATCATAACTTAATTCATTTAAAATATAAGTAAGAATAAGCAGGCAGCAGGTTAAGCCGATAGTGAGGCCAAAGAGGTTGATGAAAGAAATAAATTTATACTTCATCAAATTACGCCAGGCTGTTTTAAAATGATTGCGGAACATATTAAGTGTTTTAACGTATGCTGTTTTCGTTCAACACCTATGCCGTCATGTAAACTGTTTGATTACAATAATTTAGAAACCAGCTGATTGTAAAAACTGTCCGAAAACGAACAATGTTTGTGCGCGCACGTGCATTTAATGAAATTGATAACCGGATGCCTGTTCATTTATTTTACCTGGCTAACAGGCAGGTTACTCCTGCGAAAAGTATACTGCCTGCTGAAAAAAATATTTCACATGCCTGTTGTGCTGTATGGCCGGAATCCATTTGGGTGATTTTTTTACGGCGTCAACGGCTATTTTATCAAATGGCGGGTATAAAGGCGTATTCACTTCAACCGCTGTCATAGTCCCTTCCTCATCAATAGTGCCTTCAATTACAACCACTGCTTTATCAGCATTTTCAAACTTATATTGTGATGGAAAATAAACATTCTTAAGTAAAAACTTTTGCCAGGCCTTTTTTCCGCCGGGAAATTCAGCAGGCTTATCCATGTTAGTTGTATCAAGCACCGGATTACCATCTTCATCAAAATATTGTTTATCAATAAGAGTGCCTTTATCATATAATTCTATTGCGCTTAATTTTCCATTCTTATGAAAATATTGCCATTTTCCGTTTTGCTTATAACCAGGGCTGTACCGGCCTGCCGCAGATGGATTCCCGTTATCGAACCAGGATATTTCAATGCCGCTGCCATCTACATTAAAAGCAGATGAATCCATTAAATACCATTGGAATGCCATGACATATTTATGCCTATTGCGTTTCCATCCAGATAGGTATTGGAATCTTTCATTATTTGGTTAGGATAATAGGTTAACCAAACATCATTTTTCTTTCCGTTTTTGTAAACGCCAATAGATTCCAGATTTTTGTTTGGATAATAATATTCAAAATGTCCCACAGGTATTTTGCAGGATGTGTCTGTATAACTGCCTATCATTTGAAGGCTTCTTTCATGAATGAAATAATCTTTTCTTTCCCATAAATCATCTTTCTTATTCAGTTCTGAATAAAATCTGGCTTCTGCAGACGAACAGGGATTCCACCTGAAATCATAATATCGTTCGTAATGCTGGGCGCAAATAAGTAAGGGAATGCAGCAATAAAAAAGTAATAAAAGGGATTTCATAATTAAGGGTATATGTTTTCCAATGAATTTATAATGGAAAATTAAGGCAGAAAAATAGTATGGCCTTATTTCTATTTAAAATTTTTAAAGCAGAATATCAGGCATATTCCTTTACTGCTTCCACGAATGCCTTTGCATGATCAACCGGAACGTTTGGCGTAATACCATGGCCAAGGTTAGCGATGTATTTTTGAGCGCCGAAAGCATCTATCATTTCTTTCACCCATTGTTTTATCTGAGGAACCGGCGCCAGCAATTTTGCAGGATCGAAATTGCCCTGTAAGGTGATATTGTTATTAGTGAGCATTCTTGCCTGTTTCGGCGAAACTGTCCAATCTAAACCAATAGCTGATGCAGAAGATTTACTTAAATCTTCCAAAGCATACCAGGTGCCTTTTGGAAATAAAATAACCGGTGCATCGTCTTTTACAGCATCTGCAATTTGTAAAAGATACGGCTGCGCAAAGTTTTTAAAATCTTCCGGCGATAAGCTGCCTGCCCAGCTATCAAACACCTGCACACAATCAGCGCCGGCTTTTGTTTGCGCTTTTAAATAATCAATGGTAATGGTTGTAATTTTTTGCAATAACTGATGCGCCAATTCAGGTTCGGTGTAAGCAAACTGTTTGGCCTTATCCCAGGTTTTGCTGCCCCTGCCTTCAATCATATAACAAAATATTGTCCATGGCGCACCGGCAAAGCCTATGAGCGGGACCAAACCATTCAATTCTTTTTTTGTTAGCGTTAATGCATCCAATACATATTTCAAATGTTCTGCCGCATTTTCAATATTGAGCGCATCAATATCTTTTTTTGTTTTGATAGTTTTTGGTAATGATGGCCCTTTGCCTTCTTCCATCAATACTTCAACGCCCATTGCCTGCGGAATAACAAGAATATCCGAGAAAATAATGGCCGCATCAACGCCAACCTGGTAAACAGGCTGCAACGTTATTGCTGTCGCTAATTCCGGCGTTTGCACCCGCGTAAAGAAATCGTATTTGTCACGAAGTTTTATATAATCAGGAAGGTAACGGCCAGCCTGCCGCATCATCCATACAGGCGGGCGGGAAACAGGTTCTTTTTTTAATGCTTTTAATAATAAATCGTTTTTTAAACCACTCATAATATTTGAATAAATCTATTCTGCTAATTCATTTTTGATATTGCTGCTTTGTTCCCGCAACGTTGCATCATATTGTTGCCATGAAATACTGCAATACAAGGGAGTGACACAACGAAGATGCTATGAAATACTGCCGTTGGTTACATAAAAATAAGGCAACGGTTTACAGTTGACCATCAACCGTTGGCTTTCTACTGCCCCTGCGCCAGGCTATAAGCCCGTTTATCACCCAGCATCAATAATAATTCTGATGAACATATTTTAAAATCACCACTGAGGCTTACATATAAACCCAATATATCCTGCTGCTTTAACAGTGTATCATCAATACTTTCAAAACGCACATTGTATTGGTTTACAAGATTGGTGTAAACCGATCCGGTTGGCCAAACCTGCGTGCCGCGGTTACTGATATTGATAAGCTTGAATTTTACTCCGCCGTGACGAAGACATTTATTTGCAATAAAAACAGGTTGCTCATCGCTTTCAATGAAAAAGTCAACACCAATAATATTTTCCGCAGGTCCATTGGCCGATTCAAGCATCACATTTTCATTCAGCTTAAACATGGTTGCTGTAACCGGCGCATCTTTTAGCTGAGGTTTGGCGCCCTGTTCCGGCTGTTTTCCAAAATTGCCGGTAATGGCTTCTGCAAATTGTGTTGTATTTACTGAAGGAATTGATTTATTGCCAAAGTCGCCGGTATGAACGCCCTGTTCCAGGGTATAAAGCAAAGCATTTTCAATCATGGTTGCGCTTTGCATTAAACCAAGATGACGCAGCATGCCGATACCGCTTAACAATAATGCTGTGGGGTTGGCAATATTCTTTCCGGCAATATCCGGCGCTGTGCCATGTACGGCTTCAAATATGCAGATATGATCGCCGATATTGGCCGACGGCGCAAAACCTAAACCACCAATTAACCCTGCGCAGAGATCACTTACTATATCGCCCTGTAAATTAGTAAGTACAATCACATCAAATGTATCAGGTTTTGTAACCAGCTTCATGCAAAGGTCATCCACGATTACATCATCGGCTTTAAGGTCAGGATAATCTTTGGCTACTTCCTGGAAAACTTCAAGAAATAAACCATCGGTTATCTTCATGATATTGGCCTTATGAGCACAGGTTATGCGGCGTGCTTTTTTCTTGCGCGCCATTTCAAAAGCATTTTTAATAACCTGCATGCTGCCCGGGCGCGTAATGATTCTGCGGCTGATGGCTACATCGTTGGTGATCATGTGTTCAATACCGCCATAAGTGTCTTCAATATTTTCCCGCACAACGGTTATATCAATTGGAATGCCCGCCTTACTGAAAACCGTATCAACGCCGTGCAGGGTTTGAAAAGTTCTTGTATTGGCATACGTGTTCCAGGTTTTACGCGCTGTAACGTTGATGCTTTTTACGCCTTTTCCTTTCGGTGTTTCCATCGGGCCCTTGAATAAAATACCAAGCGTTTCAATGGTTTGTCTGGCTTCGGGCGTCATGCCGGTATTAAAACCTTTATCAAATACCCATTTGCCCATGTCAACGGTTACGTATTCAAGGGGAACCTTTGCTTCGTAAAATATTTTTAATGTGGCATCCATTATTTCCGGGCCGATGCCATCGCCCTTTGCAACTGCTATTCTTCGCATGGGGCAAAAGTAATGTGCTGATGTGATAATGTACTAATAATGCTGATGTGCTGATAGCCAAATGCGGGATTATGATTTTATTTGGAAGATGTATGACGCATCTAAAACTATTTTTGCCAGCTTACATTTTCAGATATATTATTTATGCTTCACACATATAGCAAAGGAGATTTTCATACAATATGCCATGCGCTGGCTGCAAAAGATGCCGACCTTAAAGGTATTATGGATAGATGGGGATTGCCGCCCATGTGGACAAGGCCTGCCATATTTCAATCGCTGGTGCTTACCATTTTGGAACAGCAGGTTTCGCTGGCTTCGGCTTATGCGGCTTTCAGTAAACTAAAAGCTAAGACTGGTTTTGTAACGCCCAAAAAAATAATGGCATTATCTGATGAAGATTTGAAAGCCTGTTATTTCAGCCGGCAAAAAATAATATATGTGCGGGCTTTGGCGGAGGCGGTTATTTCAAAAAAGATCAATCTTAAAAAAATTAACCTTGCAACAGATGATGATATACGCACGACCTTAAAACAAATAAAAGGTATTGGCGACTGGACAGTGGATGTTTACCTCATGCATGCTTTGCAACGCGCCGATCTTTTTCCTTTAGGTGATATTGCTTTAGTAAACAGCTTAAAGCATATAAAAAAATTGCATGCTGCCATTACCAGGGAAGAAATGCTGGCCATCGCCGAAAGCTGGCGGCCATACAGAACGGTTGCGTCTATGCTGCTGTGGCATGATTATATTAAGCGGAAAAATATTAAAGTATTGGGATAAATTATACCGTTGTTACCTCTTCATTCAGCTTGTTAATTTTAGAAGCTGTTGTTCCCGTTTCAAATAACCGCAATGCATACATAACAGTGGATGACCATGCGCCGGGATTTAGAATGCGGCTGCCAAAAGCATTCACTTTTTTATCACGTTCAGTTATATATGCCTGTTGCGCGTTTTCGGTTAGCAATGGTGCATAAGCCAGTGCAACCTGCCAGGCCGCTTCCCTCGCTACGATCATGGAAAAACCTGCCATAGAATTTTCAAGATCGCCGGTATTCAATTTTACAATTAATTTACTAAGCGGCCACATTGAAAACAGTTTGAGCTTCACATCATTTATCATAGCAATAAGCAAAGCATTTATTTTTAAAAAATCATTATGGATATCATTGATTTTATCGCCGGGCGAAATGATAGCCGTTGCAATACCAAGGTCGAGGCTGATATGTGCATTCATGCCGAGCAATAAATGATGCATTACCATCGGTTTCCATTGTTTGGTTGCGTCGAAAGCAAGCTGCCACGATGCCGTGCAGGTTTTTCCGCTGGCATAAGCATTATAGGCATCAAGGTAGCGGCCGGCAAATAATACATCCAGCTTTTCCATGCGCGGGCCATCATCAAAATAACCTTCCTTAATCTTTTGCGCAACAGATTCCGTTACACACCTGTATAACACGGCAAAATAGCCCATCCTGCTGCCGGTATTAATTGAATGATCAACAATTTCATTAAGCTGCTCTATTACTTCTTTAATACTTGATGCTGCCATGATGTTAGTTTGCGTTGCGTTTTTCGAATTAAAACTAAGTAAGCCTGACGATGTTTAGCCTTTCATCAAAAAAATTTCTTCTTAACGTTCATTTTACGAATATAATCGTACATTGCCACTGTTAAAATAATAATAATGAATACTACGAAAGCTTTAAAACCCACGGATAGTGAACTGGAGATACTACGGGTGTTGTGGGATAAAGGTGAGGCCACTGTGCGGGAAGTACATGAAGAACTGGCGGCAACAAAAGATTGTGGTTACACCACCACACTTAAACTGATGCAGATTATGTTTGAAAAGGGCCTGGTTATCCGCGATGACAGCAGCCGCACACATATTTACCAGGCCAATGTGAGCCGCGAAAAAACGCAGCAGCAACTGGTAAATAAAATGGTGGATACTTTGTTTAGTGGCTCAAGGTCTCAATTGGTAATGCAGGCGCTTGGCACTCATACACCAAGCAAAGAAGAGTTGAACGAAATACAGCAGCTATTGGATAGTCTTAAAAAATAACTAACGTGCAGTTATTCTCTGAATCATCTTTTTTACAGGCATTAGCTTACAGCCTTATTGCAAGTGTGTGGCAGATGGGGGTTTTGTGGCTTGCGGTGATTGTGGTTTTGAGAAGCTTTAAACTTTCTGCTGCACAAAAATTCAATCTTGCTTATGGCGCTCAGTTAGGCGGTTTTGCTTTATTTATTTATACATGCATCAGCGCATATAAAACCGGCGCCGGTAAAATAATCATCAATGCCCCCAATGCTGATTTTGTAACGAATACAGGTTCTTTTATTAACGCAATAATGCCTTATGCCGCGGCTTTATATTTAGGTATATTACTGTATAAACTTGTAAAACTTTCATTTGTATTTGAAAATACACAGCAACTTAAAAAACAGGGCCTCAGAAAAATTGCCGCTGAGCAAAGAATATTTGTTCAGGAATGCGCACAGTTATTTTCCATACATAGAAAAGTAAAAATTTATTTATCCGAAAAAGTTATCTGCCCACTTACAACAGGTTTTCTCAAACCGGTTATATTAATTCCGGTTGCGGCCGTTAATCATCTTTCAACACAACAGCTTGAGGCTGTTATACTGCATGAGCTTGCACATATAAAACGCGCCGATTATCTTTTGTATATGCTGCAAAGCCTCGTTGAAAGAATATTTTTCTTCAATATTTTTTCAATCATGTTAGGGGAGATTATTGAAAGGGAAAGAGAGAATGCCTGTGATGACTGGGTATTACAGTTCCGGTATAATTCAATGTACTATGCCGAAGCTTTGTTTAAACTCGGAAGGTTAAAAGCCATGCCTGCAATAGTTATGCCGTTGCAGGGCAGAAAGGAAAACCTGCTGCTGTTTAGAATAAAAAGGTTGTTGCATAATGACAAAGCTCATCATCAAACAATTGGTTTCAGGCCTGTATTATTCGGGTTATTCAGTTTAGTTATAGCTGTTGGCATGCTCATTTCCCCATCTGCCAACAGACTACCAATACATGCA
>JAEWJV010000566.1 GCA_023386395.1 Bacteroidota bacterium | reverse complement strand
ATTGCCTGTCATTTTGCAGGTATTGGCGTGCAGGTTTTATTGTTGGATATAGCAACGCCCGGTTGGGAAGAAAATAAACTGCCTAAAAACAAACTGGTGAACGATGCTTTACAGGCTGCCATTAAATCAAACCCTTCTCCTGTTTATACAAAGGGTGTTGTAAAGCGTATCACAACCGGCAATTTTGATGGCAACATGAAAGATATTGCCTCATGCGACTGGACGATAGAAGTTGTGGTGGAAAGGCTTGATATAAAACAACAGGTGTATGAAAAAGTAGAGCAGTTTCGCAAACCCGGAACATTAATCACCACCAATACTTCAGGTATTCCCATACACATGCTTTCTAAAGGCAGAAGCGAAGATTTTAAAAAACATTTTTGCGGCACGCATTTCTTTAATCCGCCGCGTTATTTGCGCCTGCTTGAAATAATTCCGGCCCCGGAAACAGATCCATCTGTCATAGATTTCTTAATGCATTATGGTGATGTGTTTCTCGGCAAAACAACAGTACTGGCAAAAGATACACCTGCTTTTATTGCCAATCGTGTTGGTGTATTCGGCATCATGTCCATCTTTAATACGATGGAGAAATTTAATTTAAGTATTGATGAAGTGGATGCATTAACAGGGCCTATTATCGGCAGGCCAAAATCAGCAACCTTCAGAACAGCTGATGTGGTGGGTATTGATACATTAGTAAAAGTGGCCGACGGCGTTGCTCAAAATTGCCCCGGTGATGAAGCCAGGGAACTGTTTAAAATTCCGGGCTGGCTGCAAACTATGATTGAAAATAAATGGCTGGGCGATAAAACCGAGCAGGGCTTTTTCAAGAAAGTAAAAATCCCCGTTACCGAAGGCAGCCCTGAAGAGAGAAAAACGGATAAAGAAATTTATACGCTCGATTTAAAAACGCTGGAATATAAACCCCGTACAAAAGCATCATTCGCTTCTGTAAAGGCAGCGCAGCCAATTGAAGATTTAAAAACAAGATTAAAAACATTATTCACTGCAAAAGATAAGGCCGGCGATTTTTATCGTCATTTTCATTACGCTTTATTTTCTTATGTATCTAACCGCATTCCCGAAATAAGTGATGAACTGTACAGGATTGATGATGCTATGATGGCCGGCTTTGGATGGGAGATAGGCGCATTTGAAAGCTGGGATGTTTTTGGCGTTGCAGAAACCGTGCAGGCTATGAAAGAAGCAGGTTATAAGGTTGCTTCATGGGTGGATGGGATGCTGGCTGCCGGCAATACCTCTTTTTACAAAACAGAAAACAATACCAGGCTGTATTATGATGTAGTATCCAAAACATATAAACCGGTTCCTTCGGCAGGGAACTTTATCATCTTGGAAAATTATAAGAATAAAATTGTATGGAAAAACAGCAATGCGTGGTTGTATGATATCGGAGATGATGTAGTGGCTTTGCAATGGCAAACCAAAATGAATACGATTGGCAGCGAAGTATTACAGGCGGTTAATAAAAGTATTGAGATTGCTGAAGAAAAATTCAAGGGGCTTGTAATAAGCAACAGCGGCGCCAATTTCAGTGCAGGCGCCAATGTTGGAATGATATTTATGTATGCAGTTGAACAGGAATATGATGAGCTTGATATGGCCATACGCATGTTTCAGAATACCATGATGCGGGTGCGTTATTCATCTGTGCCGGTTGTTACGGCGCCGCTTGGTTTAACGCTTGGCGGCGGCTGCGAAATGAACCTGCATGCAGACAAAGTATATGCTGCCGCTGAAACTTATATCGGTTTGGTGGAGCTTGGTGTGGGATTGATTCCCGGCGGAGGCGGCACCAAAGAATTTGTATTACGGGCCGCTGATGAAATGCACGAAGATGAGCCGGAAACCATTACTTTAAAAAACCGCTTTTTTACCATTGCAACGGCTAAAGTTGCCACATCTGCTTTTGAAGGATATGACCTGGGTATTTTGCGCAAAGGCCACGATGAAGTTGTTATAAACCCGCAGCGCCGAACAGGCGAAGCCAAAAATGCGGTGATTGAATTATATAACCAGGGCTATGTTCAGCCTGTAAAAAGAACAGACATAAAGGTATTGGGCCGTTCTGCATTAGGCGCTTTATATGTAGGTATTAACAGCATGCGGCTTGCCAATTATGCAACAGATCATGATGCATTGGTAGCCAAAAAATTAGCGTATGTAATGTGCGGTGGTGATTTAAGCGAACAAACTTTAGTGAGCGAACAATACCTGCTCGATCTTGAGCGCGAAGCGTTCTTAAACCTGAGCGGGGAAAAGAAAACCCTGCAGCGGATTGAGGCGGTAATCAAGAAAGGCAAGCCAATAAGAAATTAGTTTTTCGGCTTACCGGAAAAAACTTCAGCTAATCTTTATCGCGGAAACGATGGAAAACCATCAAGGTGATTGAAATGATAGCAGTATAAACAATTGCTATTATTGATATCAGGACTATACTCATAAATTGGGCTTAAACAGCTTTTGTTATTACAAAGCAATTTGTACCGGCTTATTATTTTTCGGTTGCCTGCTGGTTAATGAATTTTGTTAGTATTTAGTTGCTTTAGACGCATATTTACACCGTTGATCCTCACATATCCTATCCCGCAGGTTTTTCTTATATGATGCATAATAGCTGCGATAATTAAGATAATGGATTTTGATAACAAAAGATCGCCGCAATTTATACCAAAAATATCATCCACCTTCTTTTCTCCGGTTATTTATGAAATCTTTTGGCAATTATAAAATGAACATTAAAACTATTAGCTGGTTATCAATGGCTGGTAGCTTTTAATACAAAAGCGCTTCTTCATTTATTTTTATCATTATGACAATTATTTTTTTACGCTGATTTATTTTTATAAAATACTTTTGACTAAACCTATTCACATAATTCAAAATTGTCAACCATTGACAACCATGCAACTTAAACGTTATACGCATCAAAACAGGATGTTAATGGCAGTGGACTGCATTATTTTTGGTTTTGATGGAACACACCTGAAATTATTGCTTATTAAGAGGGGGTTTGAAC
>JAEWJV010000471.1 GCA_023386395.1 Bacteroidota bacterium | reverse complement strand
GTTTTTAACACATCATTAAAGCGGCCAATTAAATGTAAGGTTATTACAGAAAGCGGTGATGTTTATTACGAGCTGAATATTGAAGGCATCATTATTTCTGATCTTGAAATTGTTGATGTTGTTTATGAAGGAGAATTGATTTTCGGAACCCTAAAAGGAAATTTATTCGGGCATATCAAAGCTTATGAAGAAATAGAAATCGAAGAAACTGTAACTGAGTATTATGGTCCAACAGGTGCTACGGAAAGTAAAACCGAGAACGGAAAAACATATTATAGAAGCGAATTTTATTACCAAGATGGTAAAACATATTGGGGAAAGTGGGAAGTAGAAAAGTTGAAAAGCAAAGCACCTACTATAACGCCTGTAAGTAATGATGGTTGTGCTTTAATAGGATGGATTATTGGATTTGTATTCCTTTACTTTTTATCCCCACAATTAGCAGTAATTATCGCTTTACTGGCAGCTATCTTTTTAATGACATTTTTAGGCAGAATATTACTGAGTTTCTTTGTAAGCTTTGCCAGATGGTTGTGGGCTTTATTCTTGTTCTTCTTTTTATTTATAGGAATAAGGTCATGCGTGCGGGGCGACAATATTGTTACACAAAACAAAAGAAAAGCAAACACAACTATAAAAAAGAGTGTTGAGCATGTTGATTCAAGTGTAAGTAAACAAAAGGATGATTTGTTAATAACCCATTATTTACAATGGCAGGATTTACAGGGTGGCAAATACAATGCTGGTTTATCTGTTTTATCATCTGATGTGAAAAGCTCGGAAGTATTTCACTCCAATTTAAACGTGCCGCTAACATATGATCAAACATTGTCACCGATTTATTCAGCTATGATTAACGAGGATGATTCAAAACTGAGATTTTTATATTCAACGTTTGATTCAATTATTTCAACAAATCATTTGAACGAATATGCAGGCACTTCAATGATGGTTAGTTGTGTACAAAACTTTCCTTATGCAGTTGTTGTAGACAACTCTTGTGATGCAAATTACCAGGACAATTTTATCCGGCGATATTTGCAAACATGCTATGGAGATTGCTGCTTAGGTTTTGAAAAATATGGAGTACGAACACCAGCAGAATTATTAAGCGATTTGAAAGGAGATTGCGATACAAAAGCTTTATTGCTTTACACTTTATTAAAACATTTTAATTATGATGTGAGCTTGCTAACCAGCAACTACTATAAACATGCAATTATTGCAATACATTTTAGAGAAAGAAACCAACAAAATGATTTGGTAAAAATCATCAACGGGAAATCATATTCAGTGTGGGAAACTACAAGTACAGGTTTTGATGCAGGTAAGTTAAATCCAGAGTTTGCTGATATGAATAAATGGGATGTAAGCCTGTTAACACAATAAAATAAATCATATGAATTCAATACTAAACTTTGAAATTATTCTTCCAATCGCATTTACATTTTTATGCGTATTCATCGCTTTATTTTTTTGCAAATGGTATTTAAAGCGGCTTAAAATTTTAAGTTATCCTATTGGTGGTTTAGAATGGAGTCAGATAGTTTTTGCAGCCAGTATTTTTTCAGGTTGTTTAATAATCTTATCAACCATTGTTAATCCAATTTTTCAAACTTACAAAACGTATATAAGCCAAAATTTAAGTTTCAGTATTTTATTGTCTTCTTCAATTAGAAAGTTTACTGAAATATTTTTAACCGCTTTAATTGCTATCATTCTTTATGCAGGGCTTACCAGGGTTACCAGCATTGTTATTAAAGACAGGCAAAATGCCGACGAAGAAATCAAAACAGGCAATATTCCTGTTTCCATTTTACTATCCTCAATTTCAATCGGTTTATCAATTTTAGTCAAAGCAATTATGAGCGAAGTTTTAATCTTCATTGTTCCTTTTATAATTAATTATAATTAGCCTATCTGTTTATGGTTTCCCGTAACAAACAGCATTCTTCTTAAAATAGCTTTGGGTATAAAAACTATATTTTATGAATGGAACAACCGGTCAGACTTGCCAGGTTAGCGGCGTATATAAGTGTTCGACACATCCAACAAATACAATTCCGTTAGCAAAGGGCAATACATTCCCTCCTTGCTCAAAAGATGGAGGTCATTCAACTACGTGGATATTTATGTATCCGGTGTAGCTCGAACTTTTTTATCAAAAGTTTAAAAAATTTTTCAACCCTCAACCCTTTTTCTAAGCTGGTTATAACCTTTAGCCGTTGCTGATCGTGAAGACCTATCACATATTTCTAACTGCTACTATAAAAACAAACCATATGGATTTTAAAGACGAAATCAAACAGCTTGCCGATCGCGTTGCCAAAATGAAAGACAAGATATTAACAGAAGAAGCCACCAAGAATGCCTTCATTATGCCCTTTATAAATTGTCTTGGTTATGATGTGTTTAACCCGTTGGAGGTTGTACCTGAGTTTATTGCTGACATCGGCATCAAAAAAGGAGAAAAAGTTGATTACGCCATCCTCAAAGATGACAAACCAGTTATATTGATCGAATGCAAACACTGGTCTGCAGACCTAGATCCTCATAACAGCCAGCTATTCCGCTACTTCCATACCACCTCCGCCAAATTTAGTATTCTTACTAATGGTGTGGCGTTCAGGTTCTATACCGATCTCATTGAGCAAAATAAAATGGATGAAAAACCATTTTTTGAATTCAGGATAGATGACATCAAAGACATGCAGATTGAAAAACTCAAAGAATTTCACAAAAGTTATTTCAGCCTGGAGAATATCATCAATACAGCAAGCGAACTTAAGTTTATGAGCGAGATACGTATGCTGATTGTAAAGGAAATTAGTGAGCCTTCAGACGAGTTTACAAGGTTCTTTGCCAAAAGCGTTTATCCATCTATTGTTACGCCAAAAGTACTGGAGCAATTCAGAGGACTCGTAAAAAGATCGTTCAGCCAGTATGTAAATGACGCCATCAGCGACAGGTTAAAATCTGCTCTTGCTACAGACCAACAGGCAGCCAGTGATTCACTAAAAGAAGAATTAACATCTTCGCCTGCTGAAGAAAATAAAATTGTAACTACAGAGGAAGAGCGGGAAGCCTTTTATATCATTAAAGCTATCGTGGGTGCAAGGATAAAAGCCAGCCGCGTATACATGCGTGACAAAGAATCTTATTGCGGTATCCTGCTTGATGACAATAACCGTAAGCCGATCTGCAGGTTACATTATAATGGAAAAAGAAAATCAGTGAGTTTTTTTAATGGGGATACAGAAGAAAAGATTGTCATAGAAAACAACAGCGATTTGTACGATCACGCTTCCAGGTTTATCGCCGTTATTGACAAATATGAAAAAATGGTGAGTGCGGCGTAAAATCTTATGTTGAGTGCTCAAGTGCTGTAGCACTATGCATGCCGGTGTTCTGGATATAAACATCCCAAAATATTATTTATATTAATCTATTAACTTCATATTGATGACCAGACTTGCCATTCTTACCATAACAATGCTCTTGTTTTCGGCAGTGCGGCCTGTTATTGATGCTCCTGTCACAAAACCTGAATACGTGTATATCTGTGTAAGCAGAACGGCATATGTGTATCATAAAACCAAAGAGTGCAGGGGCTTAAGCCATTGCACCCATGAAATAAAAAAGATAACAAAAAAAGAAGCGGTGGACGAATACGGCAGACGGGCCTGTAAGGTTTGCTATTAATATACCAAAAAAGCAGATTTATCACAAGACACCTCATCTGTTTTAATATAAATGCAGCTAAAGAATCAGCGCATTCATCTTCTTTTAAGTGCTATCACAAACCAGGGCAATAATTATGCATTTATCACATCATTCACAAGGCCTTTCATTTTTTGCAGCCCGGTAATGGCAACCTTTAATGCATCCTGTTTCCAATATGTTTCATTAAAGAGCTCAAGTGATAGAATTTTTGTAACGCCGATTGTCTTAAGTGAATGCAATATCTGTTTTAGTGGCGCTATGCCATCGCCCGGATATACGCGGTCACTATCTGTTTGCCGGTCGACGGGTTTATCAGGGTAATCATTCATGTGCATAATATCTAAGACTTTTCCATTAACAAGTTGCAGACAATTAAAGCCTGAACCACCGCGAAAAAGATGAAAAACATCAGGCAATAAGCGCGCATCTGCATCGTTTGTGGCAGCGGCAATGGCAAGTGCCTGGCTAAAATTAGATAATGTACCGGAGGCACCCCAAAACTCAAGCAAGGGCATTACCTTATATTTTCTGCCGAGTTGCAAAATATCTTTATAATATCCTGCAATATGTTCAATATTGATAACTTCTCCCCGTTCAACACCTGCAGGTGGCGCAGCAATGCGGTGGCAGCCTAGTGCAGACATCATTTTCATTTCATCTTCCAATGCTGCCATGCCCGCCTTTCTTGTTGTACCATCTTCAACCATCCATGTGGTGAAACTAATGGCATTATAAACTTCTATATTTTTTGATTTAATGAATGCGGCAAGCGATTGTAATGAATTTCCTTTACTTAAATAATCTTTTATATCGTTTGTCCAAAGCTCTATGCCATCATATCCTGCCATGGACGCAATGTCAATATACTTAAGCAAACCGGGTTGCTGCCCGCTTATGGTACTCGTGTTTAAACAAAAACGAAATGGCACTTTTGATGTGGCAGCAGCATGTGCAAACGATGATGGCATAAAAGATAAAAGGGCAGCTGCACCTGATAACTTTATCAGTTCTCTCCTGTCAAGCATAGGCATTAATTGATGGCCGCTTAAGGTAAAACAAAATGCTTTATCGCATCAATAACAATTTAATCCATACAAATAAAGTTGAGTTAGGTAAAAATTATTTAAGGGAAACCCGTGGAAATAAACATTTTTTCTGTACTTTTCCCTTACCAACAACTGCGGCAATAAACGTATTGTTGCTAACCCAATTCAATAATTTACTGTTTATGGGCATTCAGGTTTTTTACAGCTATTCGCATAAAGACGAACGGTTTAAAGAAGTTTTGGAAACACACTTGTCGATTTTAAAAAGAGAGGGATATATAGACGCCTGGAGCGACAGGAAAATCACAGCCGGTTCGGAATGGAAGGAAGATATAAACATGAACCTGGAAAAGGCAAAGCTGGTACTGATGCTGGTTAGTGAAAACTTTCTGGCTTCGGACTATTGCTATGAGACAGAAACCATTTTTGCCCTAGAGCAGCAGGAGAAAAAGAAATGTATTGTTGTGCCTGTGATTTTAAAGCCCTGCCTTTTTTCAAGGTCGAGGTTAAAACACTTGCAGGCTTTGCCTAAAGACAGCAAACCCGTAACGCAATGGCGTGACCGCGGGGCTGCATGGTTAAATGTTGCCGAAGGCATCATTAAAACCATAGAAGATAATCCTGCCATTATGCGGGCGGGCAATTATGAAAACATCATATTCGGCAAAGCTCCCGTGCCGGCCATGGTTAAAACGGACG
>JAEWJV010000457.1 GCA_023386395.1 Bacteroidota bacterium | reverse complement strand
AATTATTACCGAGGAAATGCAATGGACCGAAGAAACAAGCAACAGCGTATATGGTGAAAGTAAATACCTGGCAGAGATGGAAGTGTGGCGCGGCATGGCAGAAGGATTAAATGCGGTGATCGTTAACCCATCTATTATTCTCGGGGCGGGCAACTGGAATGCAGGTTCTTCCGAAATTTTTAAAACCATTTATAAGGAGTTCCCTTATTACTCAGATGGCGTAACTGGCTTTGTGGATGTGGAGGATGTTGCAAAAGCCATGATAGCTTTAATGCAAAGCAATATTTGCAGGGAGCGGTTTATATTAAGTGCAGAAAACACAGGTTATAAAAATTTATTCGATCTTATTGCCGAAGCATTTCATAAAAAGGCACCGTCAAAAAGAATAACACCTTTTATGGCAGGCCTTGTTTGGCGGTTTGAAGCTTTAAAGAGTTTTATTACCGGCAAGTCGCCTTTCATTACAAAAGAAACGGCACGCACGGCGCTGGCTAAAGTAAATTTCGACAACAGCAAATTATTGAAAGCGATGCCTTCTTTCAGTTATACGCCTTTGCAAAAAAGCGTGGAAAGAATATGCAATGAATTACTGGCAATAAATAATCTCAAATTATAAGCTGTATTAAAACAATTAAGCAAATTTGTAACAGCAGGTTTAAATGAGGAAACTGTCTTTATACTACAAAGAAAATTCCGGCTAACCGCTTTAAATTATATTTGGCAATAAAAATATTATATGAAGATTCTGGTTGTGGATGACGAGGCTGATGTAAAAGTTTTATTTGAACAACGTTTTAGAAAAGAGATAAGGAATGGCGAGTTTGTTTTTGCTTTTGCCAATTCAGGGGAAGATGCACTGGCTTATTTAAACAATCACGAGCATGAAGTGGTGCTTATTCTTTCAGACATTAATATGCCTGGCATGAGCGGGCTGGAACTACTGCAAAAAATCAAGCAGATGTATGCCGTGCCACCGCCTGTTGTAATGATGATCACCGCTTATGGTGATGAAGAAAATTACAACAGGTCTCTAAGTCTTGGTGCAGATGATTTCTTAACCAAACCGCTCGACTTTACTCTTTTAAAAGATAAATTAAAAAAGCAGGTAAATGACTAAAATATTAGTGGCAGACGACGAAACTGATCTTGAGATATTAATCAAACAAAAATTCCGTAAACAAATAAGGGAACATCAGTACGAATTTGTATTTGCATTAACCGGCCGCGAAGCGCTTGAAAAACTGCAGCAAGACCCAAATATAGAACTTGTTTTCAGCGACATTAATATGCCGGAAATGGATGGCTTAACACTGCTTGAAAGATTACACGATGTAAGCCCCATTATTAAAACAGTAATTGTTTCTGCTTACGGCGACATGGAAAATATACGCACCGCCATGAATCGCGGCGCTTTTGATTTTATAACCAAACCCGTAAACTTTGCAGATTTTGAACTCACGCTTAAAAAAACAATTGAGTATGTTACACAGTTAAAACAAACATTGCAGGCCATTAAAGAAAACAACATTTTAAAAATGTATGTGGATGAATCGGTGCTGAAGTTTATGGAGAAAAAAGAATTTGAACAATCGCTTACCATAAATGAAAATATTGAAGCAACTGTTATATTCATTGATATATGTGGTTTCACATCAATAACAGAAAGAGAAAAACCCGATGTGGTTGTACACCTGCTTAATACTTATTTTGATGTTATTGTAAAAGAAATAATAGCGCAGAATGGTTTTGTAGATAAGTTTATAGGCGATGCTGTAATGGCGGTATTTCATGGCGAATATCATCTTGACCGTGCCATAGAAGCCTGCCTTGCCGTGCGCAATGCCATTCACAATATGCCGCCGGAGAAAGGCATAGCAGGTTTTTTGCCGGAAGTTTCCATAGGCGCTAACAGTGGCGAAATGATATCGGGCAATATTGGCGCAGCCGGTTTGCGCAGGCTGGATTATACCGTTATTGGCGATGTGGTAAATACAGCACAGCGCCTGCAAAGCAAAGCGCAGCCCGGCCAAATTTTAATTGAGGCAAAATCGTACGAAAAAATAAAAGAATCATTTAATTGCAGGCCTGTAGGCCAGCTTGAAGTAAAGAACAAAAAGGAAATACTTGAAGTATTTGAAGTATTGAACTAACAAAGCTTCCTATATAATTTATCGGAGCGCAAAATTTCCTTAATGGAAGTACAAAAAATACAGTCATATATACTGGAAAAACTGCACCGGGAATTGCCTGAATGGCTAACTTATCACAATGCAGAACATACGGAAATTGTAATAAGAAATGCTATTGAATTAGGCGAGCTGGAAGGGTTGGGCACTGAAGAATTGCAGCTTCTGCAAACGGCTGCCCTTATGCACGATGCAGGCTTTTTATCAACTTATGAAACCCATGAAGAAGCATCCTGCAATCTTTCAAGGGAGTTATTGCCGCAATACAATTATAACACCGCGCAAGTGGAAGCTGTTTGTGAAATAATAATGTCCACAAAAGTACCGCAGCAGCCAAAGAACCATCTTTCAAGAATCCTTTGCGATGCTGATGTGTATTATATAGGTACAGATGATTACAACGTTTTTTCAAACAGGCTTTACCGTGAATTAAAATACCGCGACCCCAATCTTACCAATGAAGAATGGTTAAAAAAGCAGGTTGATTTTTTAAAGTCACATAATTTTTTTACGGAAAGCGCGAAAGAGAAACTTATTGCACGTAAGGAGGCCAATTTAAAGAAACTCAGCCGCCAGCATCATACAAAAACAGAAACGCAGAAAGATTTCAGCTTTGCAGATATTCTCTTAATGATATTTGGCGTGGCCACTGCGGGTTTTGCCTTAAAGGGTTTTCTTGTTCCCAATCATTTCTTTGATGGCGGCATGACAGGTATATCGCTGCTTATTCATGAGATATATCATGTAAATCTTGCAGTAGTAATTATTGCCGTAAATGCACCGCTTATAATTATGAGCGCTTTTGTTGCCAGCAGGAATTTTGCTATAAAAACACTCATTTGTATTATCCTGTTAGGACTCTGCCTTTTCCTGGTGCCATATCCAGTTATTACTTCAGATAAACTGCTCATATCTATTTTTGGCGGTTTTTTTCTCGGCATAGGAATTGGCCTTACTATGCGCGGCGGTTGTGCCGTAGATGGCATTGAAGTACTTGCATTATACACATTAAGGCATACAAGTTTTACCATCAGCGAAATTGTGTTGGGCCTTAACATCATTATATTCAGTATAGCTGCATTTCAGTTTGGTATGGAAACTTCACTCTATTCAATGCTAACTTATTTTACTGCGTCCAAAACAGTGGACTATGTAGTGGAAGGCATTGAAGCTTATACCGGCGTAACTATTATTTGGGGCAATAGTGAGCGCATAAAAGAAAAACTGGTAAATGAAATGGGCCGCGGTATAACTATCTATAAAGGTGAACGTGGCTTTCTTCCCGGTAAATATGAAGTGCATACCGATGTTGATATCATC
>JAEWJV010000455.1 GCA_023386395.1 Bacteroidota bacterium | reverse complement strand
GCATAAAGGCTATCCTTTTTATACTATCGGGCAGCGTAAAGGTTTGGATATTGCTTTGGGCCGTCCAGTTTATGTAACAGCTATTGAACCTGCCACCAACACGATTGTTTTAGGTGATGAAGAAGATTTGCAGCAAACCGAAATGACTGTTGCCAGGCTAAACTGGCTTAAATATGATGGCATCGAAGATGGAAGGGAAACATTTACAAAAATCCGTTATAAGGATAAAGGTGCATTAAGCAATTTATATAATGATGGCGGCAATATCCGCGTCCGGTTTTATGATAATGTGAAAAGTATTGCGCCCGGTCAAAGCGCTGTATTTTATGAAGGCGATGATGTAATTGGAGGCGGTGTTATTCAAAGAGGGGCAGTCCCGGCCCTGAACGGAGTTATTTAGCGCTGCTGTTTTAATTGTTAATCGTAATGCACTGAAAAAGTTTGAAAGATTTGTTTCTGTGGCTGCATCACGGCTTTCCACTTTTTCTACGTTTGATCTCGGCGAACCTTGCCCGCACCATTCCAGGAATGTATTAACGGCTTCTTTATTCCCCTGTACGAATATTTCAACATCTCCGGATATTGTATTTTTTACCCACCCGTTCAAACCCAGTTCTGTAGCTTTTTGTTTGGTGTACTTTCTAAAAAAAACGCCTTGCACTTTTCCTTTGACTATAATATGTTTTGCTGTTACACCCATGTTTGAAAATTAACTTTAAGAATAATGAAAACCCCGTAACATAGCTTCAATTCACCATCCAAAGTAACACAGGTTTATCAGAAGCATCAATAAGTTTCGACAAGGAGTTAAAAAAGTTTTTAGATACCATAGGACAGCCCAGGCTATTACATACATGCGCAGGATAAATTTCATTATCAGGCACTTCATAATAACTATGCAAAACAATGTAACGCTTATAAGCATTTGAATTGGTGCTGTCAAGTCCACGTAATTTATAGGCTATGCCAAACCTGCCGTTATATTTATAATCTATCCTATATTTTCCCAATGAACTGCAACCAAGTTCCGGCTCATTTGAAAAGCCTGCCGTTGCAGCAAAAAATACACCGCATACACCATGTGCCACTAACCCTGAATTTAGGATTGTATCAGCATTCATATCTACTGCAAAAAACCTTTTTTTCCCGCTATGCACACGCATATCGGCCAGAAAGAAAAAACGGGTATTGTATTTATGTTGTGCACAAAATTGCCTCGCCTGTTTTGAAAACAGGGTTATGCGGGTTGCTTCATTTTTATCAATTTCATTATCGGTGTTTTGATTGTTTAAGTTGCAACACAAAAACATCATGGCAGCGCATAGAATATCAAGCATAGCAGTTTTTGAATAAGATGCACAGTATCATTAAATCCATATTGCATTTGCAAAAACTTTTCTTCATCCCAACAAAATCTTAAAGCGCCTTAAAATTTTTAATGTTTAAAATTTCTGATACATCTTTACGTTCAACATCAAACCAATACAATGAAGCGATTTCTTTTAATTATACTGGCGCTAACAGGTTTAACCGTTGCAAAGGCGCAATACAACGATGATAAATATGATGAGCCCGGCGGATTTAAAAAAGAGAATATTTTTTTAGGAGGCAGCTTATCACTTGGTTTTGGATCGGGCAGTTTTGCCGTGGGCGGTAATCCTGAAATAGGTTATTCATTTAATAAGTGGGTTGATGCCGGTGTTGTTCTTAACCTGAATTATGCATCTCAAACGTATTATAATTATGCAGGTACCAGCGATGATATAAAAGCATCCAGCTTCAATTATGGCGGAGGCGTTTTTACAAGAATTTACCCTTTGCCATTTTTGTTTGCCCAGCTTCAACCCGAAATAAACTGGATTAACTATAAATATAAAAACGCTGGCATTCCTAATGCAACTTATAGTTCATTAAGTTTTATCGCAGGTGTTGGTTACGGCCAGCGCATTGTAAACCAGGGCAGTTATTTTTTAATGATAGGCCTTGACCTGGTCTCCGATAAAAACTCTCCTTATGTTGATGGTTATGGCCATGCTGTTCCCATCATTCGCGGCGGTTTTGATATTTACCTCAAGCCATCAAGGAGGTCAACTCCTTCGGGTCCGATATTATAAAAAAACTTTCTTTCCATGGCGAATATAAAAAGCCTTCCTGCTGCATTTGATCGAGATGCGCCAACAGGTTGTTATAATAACCATCCGAATTAAGCAGGATGATGGTTTTATCATGAATGCTCAGGTTATTCCAGGTGATCATTTCAAACAACTCATCCAGTGTGCCAAAGCCGCCGGGAAGAATAACAGCCGCTCCACATAATTCAAACATTTTCTTTTTGCGCTCATGCATGGTTTCTACAATGTGCAGCGTTTCAAGCTCATCATGTATATCTTCTTTTTCACTTAATAAAGACGGAATAACACCAACCACCTTTCCATTATGTTTAATAGCTGAATTGGCTACAACGCCCATCAGCCCTCTTCTTCCGCCGCCATAAACCAATTGTATATTTTGCTGAGCTAGCAACATGCCCACTGCTTCCGCATGCTGCGCAAATAGCTTATTATTTCCAAACTTAGAGCCGCAAAAAACGGCAACGGATTTCCACATCTTTTTTTGCGCAAGTTATAGCCGTATTAAATCTCATGCTATTAATCTTTGATGAAATTTATGAAGTCAAAACTTCAAGATGCTTAATTTGCAACAAACATTCATCAAACAATGGATTATCTTATTAAGAACGCAACGGTTGTAAACGAAAACAAAATCTTTCATAGTGATATATTAATTAAAGATGGAAGAATTGAAAAGATCGCACCCAACATCAGCCTTAAATATGTGATAAAGGAAATTGATGCAATTGGCCTGCATTTATTGCCCGGCGCTATTGACGACCAGGTACATTTTCGCGAACCTGGTTTAACGCATAAGGCAACTATTTACACCGAATCGAAAGCAGCAGTGGCTGGCGGTGTTACCAGCTTTATGGAAATGCCTAACACGCAACCGCCGGCTTTTACACAACAATTACTGGAAGACAAATACAACATTGGCAAGCATAATTCACTGGCGAATTATTCATTCTTTATGGGTACCAGCAATGATAATTATGATGAAGTAATGCGTTGCAACGACAAGCGAAAAGATATTTGCGGCGTAAAAATTTTTATGGGTTCCTCCACCGGCAATTTACTCGTTGACAACCCGCTTGCCCTTGATAAAATTTTCGGCAATTCAGAATTATTAATTGCCACACATTGTGAAGATGAAAAGATCATCAAAGAAAATTTTGCAAGGCTAAAAGCGGAGAAGGGAACACTCGAGCCATCCGATCATCCCATCATCAGAAATGAAGAGGCTTGTTTTGAATCTTCTTTCCGCGCTATCCAGTTTGCCAAAAAATATGGCAGCCGTTTGCATATACTGCACATCAGTACCGAAAAAGAATTGCAGTTGTTCACCAACTTAATTCCCTTAAAAGAAAAAAAGATAACCGCAGAAGTTTGCGTGCATCATTTACATTTTACCAGTGATGATTACGAGCGCCTCGGCAATCAAATAAAATGTAATCCCGCTATAAAATCGCCCAATAATAAAGCGGCATTATGGCCTGCTTTATTAGACGACAGGCTTGATGTAATTGCCACCGATCATGCACCACATACCTGGGCTGAAAAGAATGAACCATACGAAAAAGCACATGCCGGTTTGCCATTGGTGCAACATTCTTTAATGCTGATGCTGCATTATTATAAAGAAGGAAAAATAAAGCTGGAAAAGATTGTTGAAAAAATGAGCCATGCTGTCGCCACCTGTTTTCAAATTGAAGACCGCGGCTTTATTCGCGAAGGTTATTTTGCGGATTTAGTGCTCGTCGATTTAAATAAGCCCTTCACCGTTAACAAAGAAAATATTTTATATAAATGTGGCTGGAGCCCGCTGGAGGGATTTACATTTCCATCTTCTGTTACGCATACTTTTATAAATGGCAACTTAATTTATGAAAAAGGTGAGTTTGATGAATCTAATAGGGGAATGAGACTAAAGTTTATTCGTTAGTTGGCTGGTTGAAAAGTTGATAAGTTGCGATGTAACAAATCAACTGTTCAACGAATCAACTTCTCAACCAAGAATACATGCAAATAGACAAAACCACACTCTACGATCTTTCCATATTTGATCATAATGATGAGCAGTCATTAATGCATCATCTTAATTTTTGTAAAACAAGCAACGGTGTATTATGGCTGGAATATTATCTTAAAACAACGCTTTCTTCCATAAAGGAAATTGAAGAGCGCCAGCAGGTGCTGCAGCAGATAATAGCCGTGCACAGCCAGTGGCCCGAAATTATAACGAATGGTTCTGTATTGATGATTGAAAAGTTTTATGAATCGCATATTGATAACATTCCCAAAAGCACTGATATTATCAGCAGCAATCTTTACAAGTTTGTATATGCGCCCGATTATTCATTGCTCCGTTATTCTGTTTCGCACTTCATAGATTTTTTACAGGGCATGCATGCCATCTATAACCTGCTTAACAAACAAAATAGCCCGGCAGGTCTTGAAGTATTAATGGAAAGAACAAAAATGCTGTTATCAAAGCCCGTAGCGCAGGAAATTGTTCAATACAAAAAAGAAAAAAAATTATCTATACCCACTATTCTTAAGTTTGGGCATTTTATACGTTTTCATTACAAGCAGGATGCACAGGAGCTTATTGAAATATACAGCAGGCTCGATGCTTTATACAGCCTTGCCACCGCCTGCATAAAATACCAGTTTACTTTTCCGCAGTACACGCAGGATATCGTTCCGCATTTTGAAGCGCTGCAATTATATCATCCATTGCTGCCCACTCCTGTTGCCTATGATATTACATTAACGCCGCAAAAAAATTTTCTATTTCTCACTGGCGCTAATATGGCCGGCAAAAGCACCTTTATAAAAGCCGTTGGCATCAGTGTTTATCTTTCGCATATCGGCATGGGCGTTCCTGCCAAACATTTGCAGTTGAATTTCTTTGACGGATTGATTAGCAATATTCATGTGATTGATAACATTATAAAAGGCGAAAGTTATTTCTTTAATGAAGTGCAACGCATCCGCAAAACCATTCAACAGATAACCGACGGCAGGAACTGGCTTGTACTGATTGATGAATTGTTTAAAGGCACCAATGTGCAGGACGCCATGAAATGCAGTACAGCCGTGATTGAAGGGTTACTTAAAATACGCAGCGCTTTATTTATCCTCTCCACGCATTTATATGAAATTGGCGATGGTTTAAAACA
>JAEWJV010000306.1 GCA_023386395.1 Bacteroidota bacterium | reverse complement strand
CGCCTGGTATTTAGATTCCTGCGCTTCATGGCTTACCATCACACCAAAATTGTGTTTGCCTATTTGCTTATTGTATTCAAGCAGTTCATTCCAGTTCCAATACCAGCTTGAATAAGTGCCGGTAGTTAAGGAGGCTACTGTATTTACATGCCACTGATCAATATTATAGGTGGGTGTATAATAAGTGGAAAGACCGTTGCCAATATTTCCGTTAAAAGAACTTCTCAACACGAGGCCCGGCAAAATGGTTACACCAATATTTAAGCCGCCCAAAAACTGGCGTTTCATATTTTTATTAGTGATAAGATTAGCCAGGGCAATGGGGTTAATGGGCGCAAACTGGTTGGCTCCGTTAACCGGGTCGCTGCCACCCCAGGAACCATCAAAATTGGTAACTGGTATCTGAGGGGTTAATCTCAACGCATTTGCTATAAGCGGGCTGCCGGCGTCGCCATAATTGGTTGTAACAAGATTTTCATTCGTTTGATTAAAACTAAGATTTGTACCAATGGTCAACCATGGCCTTGGCTTGTTATCAAGGTTTAACCTAACGCCATATCTTCTAAATCCGGAACCTTCTGCCACACCGTCCTGGTTTAAATATTCGCCCGAGAGATAATAAGTGGTATTGCCGCTTCCGCCACTCAGGTTTAACTGGTGCTTGTTCATGGCGGCATTATTAAATAACTCCCCTTGCCAGTCGGTCCCCTTTCCTAATAAGGAAGAATCAAGAAACTCCTCAGGTGTTTCTCCGCCTGCAAGGTTATGATATTGTTTAACCATGCCTGCATATTGCTGCAGGTTCATTACAGAAAGATGATCGGGCGGGGTTTGAAGATTATATTGGTAGCCATAATTGATTTTAAATTCACCTGCCTTCCCGCGTTTTGTTGTTATTATTATTACACCATTCGTGCCACGGGAACCATAGATGGCTGTGGCCGATGGGCCTTCCAGTATTTGTATGTCATCTATATCAGAAGGGTTTAAGCCGGCGAGTGTATTGGAAGAGCTTGCATTGCCAAACGATACATCTTCACTGGATTGTAGCTGCACACCGTCAATTACATATAAAGGTTGTGTAGTGCCAGTTAAAGTACTTATACCCCTGATGTTTACCGAAAGCCCGCCACCCGGCTGCCCCGAATTTTGTGTAACATATACACCGGCCGCACGGCCCTGCAGCGCCTGTTCAACAGTGGTATTTACTGTTTTCTCAATGGCTGTTGCCGATACCGAAGTTTGTGCTGTGGTAAGATTGGCTTTCCTGGCGGTGCCATAACCCACCACCACCACATCGCCTAATTGTGTGCCAGCGGATTGAAGTGTAACAGTAAAGGATGAGTTATTGCCAATAGGAATTTCTCTTGCAATCATACCCACATAACTCACTACTAATGTTTGGGCATTTGAAGGCAGCTTTAACGAGAATGCGCCCTGAAGATCGGTAAGCGCAATGGCTTTTGAATTTTTTACCGTCACGGTTGCTCCCGCCAACGGGTTCCCGCTGCTGTCTGTAACAGCACCTGTAATTGTTCTGGTTTGCGCTAAGGAAATATGGAAAAGGGCAAGCAGAAAAAAACAGGTTAGTCCTGGTTTAATCAATTTCATCATACGACAAGTTGTTTCAACAAATGTATTTACAATACATAATTCAAAAGCAATACTTTTTTATCCTTTATTTATATTTTTATAATAAAGCTTTTAAAAACATAAACCGATTGCGTTTAGGTATAAAAGATGTTGTTTATTATTACATTGTACTAATACTTTTTTATCATTATTACTAACGATATTCTTTCAAAATGGCTACTGAATTACTCAGGGAAATTATTCCGCTTACAAAGAATGACTGCTTTACTATCTTTTCCCGCACAAAAGATAAGTTTGATTTTCCCCTGCATTACCATGAAGAATTTGAACTGAATTTTATTCAAAATGCCAGGAATGCGCAACGTATTATAGGTGATCATATTGAAGCAATAGGCGATCTTGAATTGGTTTTGGTTGGCCCTAATTTGCAGCACGGATGGTTTAATCATAAATGTAAAAGCAAAGAGATAAAAGAAATAACCATACAGTTTCACCGCGACCTGTTTGATGAAAAATTTCTGAACCGCAACCAGATGCATTTTATAAAAAACCTGCTGGAGCGGTCGCTGCGGGGCGTGCTGTTTTCAAGGGAAACAATTATGGCTATTGAACCAAGGTTATTTGCACTTTTAAAGAAGCAGGGCTTTGACTCTGTGCTTGAATTAATGAGCCTGCTGCATGATCTTTCCGCTTCCCGTAATATGCGCATTCTTTCTGATGGTGCATTCAGCAGCCTTGAAGCTTTTTCTTACGGCAGCCGGCGTATTGAGCGGGTAATGGAATATATCAATCTTAATTTTTCCAAGAATATAACCTTATCTGAGGCTTCGCGCATAGCTTCCATGACAGATATTTCGTTTAGCCGTTTTTTTAAAGCAAGAACAGGCCGCACTTTTATTGATACCGTAAATGAAATAAGATTGGGACAGGCCAGCCGCATGCTGATTGATACGACACATAATATAACCGAAGTGGGTTATAAATGCGGCTTTAATAACATCTCTAATTTCAACCGCATATTCCGGAAGAAGAAAGGCTGCACGCCAAAAGAATTCCGTGATGCCTATAATGCTTATGGAACGAGATCGTTTATTTAACGTTCAATGTAAATAATATTCAATGGCTATTTACAGGCTTCGTAAGCTATCGTTTATTCAATTACTATCCATTTATATTCACCTGCATCTAATGTTATGGGCAATGAAATATTATAACTGCGGTTGATCTGCATGGTTACAGGTTTTGCATTCATAATGCTTACAGAAGCAGCGTTGCTTAAACCTGTATAATATAAAGGCAACGTAATATTGCGTGTAATTTTTTCCTGTGTTGGATTAAAGAACATTACCAGCGCTTTTTCTTTAAGCGAAGGATTTATGTGCATCCAGCCGTCCCAGTCGCGGCCATCGGCGCGGCGTAAATGAATGATGGATGAATTTAAAATAGCACGATGCTGTTTATACCAGTTGATCACTTTAATTACAGTGGTTTTTGTAGTGTCGTTATCATATAACCTCGGGCCGCGGTAACATGCCTGCACACCAGCGCCATAATATTGCATCATCAGTTGTTCATAATCTTTTAAATGCGCTGAAAGTGGCTCCAGCACTGCATCCGCGCCGCCGCCCTGGTATTTTGTAAGGGGCACAAAACCCCAGCCCATTGATGGGGTTTTTTCCCAGGTGCCATCAAAAATATTTTGCCTGTTTAATATTTTTTGCTGCTCTCTTGATAAAGAAAAATTCACTTCCCTGTAACCTAAAGGCAGTTTATTTGTTCCATCTAAAATATACCAGTCGGGCGCATTTATATATACGCCTCTTTCATTCAGCCAGTGATATAATTCTTTCTGAATTTCCATCTGCCGCCATTGGCTGTCATCTTTATTCTTATGGCCTGGATGGGTTGTTGAAGCGCATATATCGCCGGGGTAGGGGCCATCGTTTTCCCAGATATTAAAACCTGTTTGCGCAATGAAGTATTTTATTTTATCGCGATAAGTTAAACCCCATTTACTGCCATAACAAGGTGCATTACCAAAGAATGCCCCGCCGGGATTACCGGTTGCAGGATTGATAACATCATCGCTGTCGCTGATATGCCTTGAACTGAATAAAGAGTAGCTGCCGATTAAAATGTTTTTGTTATGCGCATAATCTGCCATTTTTTTCCAATGCTGAATGTTTGCGGCAGAGGTGTCTTCCATATTGCAATGGCTTCCAAAACTTAATATCAAGGCTTCATAACCGGTAGCCGCACATTGATTGATGGCATTATAAACTTCATCATCGTTCTTACTTACAAGGTGCATGAAGATAGGGTTCTGCGTTGTCCACGGCGCGATAATCCTGTACATCTGCTGTATCATTAACCCACGTCTTTCACGGTCATAACTGTCCATTAATAATTCGTTAGTCCGGATAGAATGAAATGTTTCGCCGGGCTGTAATTCAATGCCAGGTGCGTTTTCAGCATACACCTGCAATAAGCAGGGCGTGGTTAAATTATAATTTACCTGCGATGTGTAAGTGGTGTCTTTTTGCCAATGCGTTGTCTGGTCGCTTACATCATAATTCATGGAATTGTTGAAAGCATAATTACTTTCAATATAAATACCATGCTGCTTTGCCATTTTTTCTTCAGAGCCCACCACCGCACTTTCTTCTTCCACCATACCTAATACTTCATTTATTACGCGGTTAAGTTTTATTGTTTTATTGCTGCTGTTTTTTATAACGAGTGATTTTGTTATCAATGGCAGGCCATCATATATTTCATATTTGATTTCTATGGTAATGTTTTTTACCGCTTCAAGGTTGCCTTCAAAATAAACAGTGAGCGTTTTACCTGTTGCCTGTTTTTTGTTTGATGCCCATGTGGTACACTTCCAGTTCAGGAAAGGTTGTATATCGCTTACTGTAAAATTTTTATAAATAAAATCTGCATTATCTGCGGTAAGGTTGTTTATCCATTGAGACAGGAGATAGGCGTTTTCTGGTTGCCCACACAAGCCGCCAACATTGTATGCTTTGCCATCAATAATAATTTTTGCTTCAGGTTTTATGGAACGTAAAAGCTGCTGGCCATTGCTCATGTTTTTATAATCGACACACGCAAAACCCGGCGTAAGCGTGAATACCCTTTTCGTAAGGCCGTTGTATAAGATAATTCCTTTTTTATCTGCCGTATAATAAACGGCTGCTTTTTGTTTAACGGGTTGTATAAGCCAGTCAGCAGTTTGTTGTTCTTCCAATGATGATGAATAAGCTTGCTGTGCATATAACTGAATGGCTGAAAATATAATTATCAGTAACGCTGTGAGGCAAAAACGTGCTTGCATGAGCGATAATAATTTATGTGTAAGCTGTTTTGTTCTTTTTGATGGGCAATGTATAAAATAATAATGCAACTATTGCAATTGAAACTGCAGTTGCCCAATGTTATGTAGCACAAGTGCTGTGACACAACCGTGTTGCCATTTGTTCTGCAGCCGGCTCAAAATATATTAATAAAAGCGTAGCTTTTATTTACACAGGCAGCGTTGTCCCAGCCGGAAAATATTTAAGTTGAATAAGGTCTGGAATAGGGGAGTTGTCATGCATATAATTGTGTAATGCAAGTGCGGCGCCAAGTGCTGAAGCCTGCGGCATGCTTGCAGCAAACACTTTGATGCCGGGAAAAGCGGCGGCAAGCAAATTCATATACACATCGTTATTGCCAAAACCGCCATCGACAAATATTTGTTTAACAGGTGTATTGGTAAGCACCAGCTTGGTTGAAAAAACCTGCTGCGCAATTATATCTGATATCAACTGATGATATGCTTCTTCATAAGTTTTAAAATTTTGAAGCGGCCTGTTTTCAAACACTGATTGGTGCACCATCGCAGATTGATTGCTGATGGTTTTGTTAACAATTTTCCGGTCAAGCTTTTTTATTAAGCTTTTATCAAATAAAACTGTTTTGTAATAATCTTCACTGGTATTAAAACGCTGCGCTAATCTTTTAACCTGCTGTTCATGTTCATAGCCTGCAAATAACCGCGATGCTTTTACCGGCTTGCCTTCATAGGTTAAGTAGCACAGGCAATCATTATGCAATTCATAATCGGTGAGTATGGATGCATTGAATGGATTTAAGCTGATGCACCATGTGCCTGTTGAAATAAGAACAAACGGTTCTTTAAATAATTTGAGATAGGGTATAAGGGCCGCAGAACTGTCATGCAGGCCAACGCCCACTGCAATATTGCCTGAGCCGCTTTCAATTTCTACAACCGCATTACTCTTAAATATTGCCGGAAATTTTATATCTATCTCTTCTTTGCATACCCAGTTGTGGTATTTACTTTTCTGGAAATGCCATAGTTGTGTATGGCAGCCAATGCTGGTAAGGTCGGATGCCGGCGTTGAAGAAATGATAAAACTTAAATATTGAGGAAGATGAAGTGAATGCTTAATCGCGTTAAACGCATCGGGTTTTGTGTGCTTTAACCAATATAACTGCATGCCGGAATTAAGATTGCCTAACACAGGCGATGCCGTTTGCCTTGCTATTAAACTTTCACCGCCATAAGTGGTATAAAATTGCTGCTGGAGTTTTTCGGGATAAGGCTTTAAATAGTTATACAATGGCGTTACAGGATTCCCGTTTTTATCAACATGCACAAAGCTTGCACCATAACCTGAAAAATTTACTGCCTTTATATTGTATTTATTATTTGATGATGCCTCACTAAACTTTTCGCGTATCCAGTTCGTGAGCGTTTGCACATCTTCACATTCAAAACCATCTTCGTCTTTTATCTCATCAAGCTTTGTGGATTCTTCATGCACGATGTTATACTGTTTATCAAACAGGAACAGTTTTTTGTTGGTTTTACCCACATCGAAGATGGCAGTAACAGCCTCTCCTTCCAACTTCCTCTCCAAAAGAGAAGAGGAGTAAGCCCGTGTATTTTCTATTTCGTTTTCTGAAGGCATCTTATCACCTTTATCAGCTCTTAAAATTAACAAGCATTATGAAGTATTGCGCACTTAAAAAGCCTTCCCTTTGGGGAGGTTTGGCGGGGCTTTACAGCCCCGTAGCTACTGTTTTGCTGCCTCTTTCTTTTATTAAATTATCCCTTACTTTTTCGTTACGGTAAACAGCCAAAGGACTTAATGCGCCGCCACTTCTTAACCTTGCTTCCGCCACTAATGCACGCACATCTGTGCGAAAAGCCTGCTGCAGCATTTCCTGTGCAGTTACCACATCATTATTGTTTTGCGCTTCATTTAATTTTTTTCTGTCAACTAACAAAGCCTGTGCATAGGTTATCATAATAGCTTCAACAGATTGCAGCAAATCTTCCAGCGGATCTTTTACATTATGGCTTGCATCAATCATCCAGCCTAAGCCTTTTGCATGGTTCATGCC
>JAEWJV010000260.1 GCA_023386395.1 Bacteroidota bacterium | reverse complement strand
GCTTTGTACAGGTTAACGAAAACACTTGCGTTAACCTGTATTTTTATGAAGGGTTAAACGATGAAGCGAATAAATATGAAGTGCTGATTGCAGGTTATCCCTATGAAGTAACCAAAAAATATAAGCCGGAATTTAAACAACGGCTCGCCATGTTTAAAATGCAATAGCTATCCCCTTAAATTTTACTTCTGTCACTTCTGCATTGTTTGTTTTGATATTCTTGTTTACTTGCCTGAAGATAAAACCTGCAGAATAACACTAATTGCAATTAGGGTAATTCTTTTATCCTTTATCAATAATTCAGGTATAAACCAAAAAATCTTTTTTATGAAACTAATGCTCACAAAAAATTATTAATGCTATGAGAAAATTTTATGTGTTATCATGTATAACATCTATGCTTTTATTCACAAATTGTGGTTCAACTAAACATGCCACAAGTAATGAGCCAAAAATTCCTGCAATGTTTGACTATTCTCCACCATCAAGAGGGCAAGTGGGTTCAGCTAATCTTACAATAGCATTAGTTAGAGCAAAATATGTTGGTAACAAAAAAGCTGACTTTTATGTTTCTCCCTTTAAAGAAATGGCTGCAAGCATGGGAGACGACTTTGAAGAACCACTGACTGCAAAGGGTTTTACAGTACGCGGGCCATTTGGTTCAAGGGATGAAATGGTTTATAATGATAAATTAAATACAGATTTTGCACTTGATGTTGACATTGATATGGACCAATCTCAATACAACATGCACAATGTTTACAATTAGGGTTTCGGTATCTACGTTCCGGCAAGTTGGAAAACTTCCGGCCAGATAATACTGAATGGCAAATTAGTTCTTACGGCCTCCTCACCTCAATATGGAGAAAAAATTTGGAAGAAAAGTATAGCAATAGATCCGGCAACTTTTACATACGCAAGCAATATAAAATTTGCTCGTGAACCAAGCATGAGTGACTTGTTAAATGACGATAATAAAGTTTATAATTCTTTGACCAGAGAATTACAAAATTATTATCAGCAAGCATTAAATCTTGCCTGGAAGCAAATAGAAGTTTTAGAAATGAAAAGTGTAGCTGATCAGGCAAAGAAAGCGGATAAGAAAAGTAGTTAAAAAATGCGCCAACATTGTATGAGATAATTCTGTTGCACGGCAGAAAAACTAAACGATTTTATCCGCTTTAGACAGGTGATTCAGATAAGTTATCTCTTCTTTTTCAACTTGCATATATATGGCGTAAATATTAATACCTGTAGTTGCAATCACTTCACTAAAACCTAAACTAAATTCTAAAAAATATAAATACTCTAAAAATGAAAAAGGCAATATTCTCTTCAATTGTAATAGTCTTATTCATTTCTGCATGTTCCAAAGACAGTGACCCACCAAATGGTAGTGATAACTCAATTCAAAAGCAAATTGTAAATACAAAATGGTATTATGATAGTACTGTATTTTGGAATGAAGATGCAGGGTTTGACGACATTCTGGATTACAACAATTATAATCAAAAAACTTATTTATATTTTGGTGAAGATTCTACAATAACAGAGTACTATTGGACCGGGGTAACATATAAAACAACCAGTTATCCTTATGTTTGGAATGGAGACGTTTTAGTTTGTGATTATGATTTTTTAGAAGATTCTGATTTTCCTTATATTCAAATCAAGGGTAATCAATTGATTTTTGGTGAAGTTCCTACGCTTCCCCGTAAGACTGATACATCAGGACAGATTGAATTACTTTGGTGGTACTATCACAGATAACAATATTTTAAACCAAACTTTTTAAACTTATGAAAACGATCCTTACCATTGCATGCGCATTCTTTTTGCTCAATTCCTGCAAAAAAGAAACTACAGGCAGCAGCCTTTCTTCAACCCATGAAAGCAATGTTATAACAGCAACTGTCGGCCCGGTTAAACCACCCAAAATTGTAATGGCATCCACTACCAAAAGCCAGTTTATTGTAAATGCAGATGGCAGCGGTTATGCAGATCTTACTTTGAGCTTTGCATCAAAAAAACCAGGCATTGGTATTATTAATTTTGGGTTTACAGCTTATGAAACAAATAATAACGATGCCTTATTTATTCAGGAAGTGGACGTATTTGGCAGTTCAGCCCCGGCCTTTTTTCAGCCTTATGATGAGCATGCTGCAGGTGCTACCTTAACCGCAGGTGTTTATTGGCTACCGGATGATGGTAGTTCAATACCCATAACTTTCAGGGTATATTATAATACGCCTTCCGCTTCGTCATCTGTACATTCCGGCGACACCGTTTCTATACAACTACACAGCATAAATTATATCTCCAATACAAAGCCTTCTATATACGGCGAATCCCTAATGTCCCCACTTTCACCGGAAATGATGATAACAGGCGCTAAACCCCAGTTAGGCTTAAACATTTACGACCCCGATGTTCTGCATATGGGTTTAACGCGCATCATGGAGCTTCAATATCTTTCACAAGGCGGTTCAATAGGTATCAATAATTTGCCTCTAGTTATAAATTGTTCCAATACAAAGATCAGGAACAAGCTTGTGGTTAAAGATGAAAATAATCAAACCGTAAATACAACAACAGTGCATAACGCACATAACTATACAATACTGTTTCCGCCGAATTATAATTTAAATGGCATAAATGCACATACATTCTATGTATACGCAAATGTTTACCAGATAAACGGACAGGCTTCAATACGCGCCAAATTACAACCGGCTTCTGCATTTTCGTGGACAGATATTGCGGGCGGAAGAACAACACCTTTTACAACTGAAAATGCAATCTATTATCATGACTATCCAAAAGGAGCGGTAACCGTTACGAAGAATTATTGATAAGCTCAAAAAAATAAAATAAAGGATTATAAGAGTTAATACTTCTCCATCACTCCCAAACCAAACAAGGCAAAATCATATTTAACAGGATCATTGGCATCAAATTTTTTAAGCTGTGTTGTTAATTCAACTGCGGCATTCCAGTCGGTTTGCTTGCGATGTAACAAATGAAGGCGTTTGGCAACCCTTGCAACGTGTACATCAACCGGGCAAATCAATTGCGAAGGTTTGATACTTCTCCATAAACCAAAATCAACGCCCTTATTATCATTGCGCACCATCCAGCGTAAAAACATATTTAAGCGTTTACAGTTCGATTTTTTTTCGGGTGTTGCAATATGCTTTTTAGTTCGCAGCGGCACATCTTCCAAACTAAAAAAATAGTGATGAAAACCTGTCAGCATCTGTTCAATAGTATTGCCCCATTTTGCAAATGCGGTTTCCAGGGAATCATTGTTTCGATAATGATATTGCAAAAATTCAATAAAGTATAAAAGATCAGTTGTATTAAAAGTGCGGTGTTTAAACTCCAATAATCTTTTCAATCTTCCTAAATCTTCGTTCAGACAAAATTCATGCGGCTGCATATTCATCAGCTTCATCAATTCCTTTGACTTATTGATAATTGTTTTCCGGTTTCCCCAGGCAAAAATGCTGGCAAAAAAACCCGCAATTTCTATATCCTGCTTTTTTGTAAAAAGGTGTGGAATGCTAACAGGATCGTCTTTTATAAAAGAAGGCTGATTATATAATGCAACTTTGCTGTCCAAAAATGACTTTAATTGATTCATGCTTAGGCCGTACTTAACAAAAGGCGAATTTAATCTAATACGATTCTTGCAAAAACCATCTTGTTTTTATAAAGGCACGGTGCAATGATGTTATGAGGATCTATCTGTACAGCTTTATTGATCAATAAACGATACTTCAGGTTCATGATGATTAAATGTCCATATTGAAATTCATTATCGTTTGACAATTCAATATGATCGGTAATGTTTTTATTGCCCTGGTACTGATCAAAGAGAATATTGTACCTGCCTGTGGTTTGAAATATAGCGGCTTCATTAATTAAAGATGTGATTCCCTTATCCAGCTCTCCGGTAAAAGGCTGAACACTTTTTATATCTTTTTTGTTTCCCAATGTAATTGAAAAAAACTTTAGTGTTTCAGGTTTTGGCATGGCCGCCGGGATTGTATATGTTTCATGATCATAAGGATAGGCAAGAAAATCATTGAAGCCAAAATAAGATATCCCAACTTTATCATAATCAGAGTAATAGCCATAGTAGTTAATTTTTTTGTATGTTGAAACAGAATCTTTAACGGGTTTATTAATCGATTTAATAAAAAGATTCATTTGATCCTTGTTTTGATAAACGGTCATTTGAAAATTTTCTAATTTTTTTAAAATTGAATCTTGTAAAAGCTTACTTGTTATAATTGTATCATGTTGCACATCTGCCAGGTCAGAGTTAAACTGCCATAAAAAAATACCTTTGGTTGAATCTACTTCAAAACCTGCACAAACCGTATAGTTGCCATGGTACTCAGAAATATTAAAGCTTTCGTTCATTAAGCTCCCATAATCTAACCGCTTTAAAGAATTAATCGTATGATTGTTGTTTAGGTTTATCCTGTACATCATGAGCATGTAAGTTTGGTTTTCCTGTTTACTTAATGCAAGAAAAAGATTGCCATCTTCATTCAGCATCAAGCTATTTATGGAAGATGTATTCACATAAAACGGCAGATGTTGGGAGTCGCTGTGCATGTTATCAAATCCAAAATACTTGTAATCAATATCTATTATACCGGGCGAAGCGCTTATGAATTTTACCAGGGCAAAAGCTTTTTTGTTTCTTGAGGTGATGATATTATAAGCATAATCGTTAAGACCAGCTCCTGCTTCCGCCGGCATACTGTCTATTGCCTGGAAATTTATGCACTTGCCCACCTCATTAAATACTGCGCGTTTACAGAAGTATGCTCCTTCATTTAAATACTGGTAAATAACCTCAAATGAATTATTTCTGTTGATAAAGGCAACATTGTATTGCTCGCCGTATTGCAGGATATTTGTTTTTACACGCTTCTTCACATGCATATCCTTATCATATATAATAATTTCCGATTTTTTAGGTTTACATCCGGAGTTTTCCAAATAAGAATATCATCTTTTACCTGGCCTATAATATTAAATTTTGAAATAATGGCATCTGCTTCCGGCAGAGAGTAACGAATTTTTTGACCGGCAGATATAAAAGGCAGGCAAAAAAATAAACTAAGAGTAATAAGATTGAAAGCTACTTTCATACAATGTATTAAAGGTATAATGTTGAACTAAAACATCTCAAATATACAGTGTGTATAAATTAAATGTTATTCTCGGATTTTGATTTTCGGCAATCACTAAATTGCATTTTTCTATGGATAAGTTTATTGTTTCAGCGAGAAAGTACAGGCCACAAACTTTTGATACGGTTGTGGGCCAGCAGCATATTACCACCACTTTAAAAAATGCCATCAAAAACAAGCAGCTGGCACATGCTTTTTTGTTTTGCGGGCCGCGTGGCGTGGGCAAAACAACCTGCGCCCGCATTCTTGCCAAAACAATCAACTGCGAAAACCTGCAATCGGATGGCGAGGCCTGCAACGAATGTAATTCATGCAAAAGCTTTAACGAAGGCACTTCACTGAACATACATGAATTAGATGCGGCGAGTAATAATTCTGTTGATGATATAAGAACGCTTGTGGAGCAGGTGCGTTTTATGCCGCAGGCTGGTAAATATAAAGTTTACATTGTGGATGAGGTGCACATGCTGAGCGCTTCGGCCTTTAATGCCTTTCTGAAAACACTGGAAGAACCGCCACCCTATGCCATTTTTATTTTAGCCACAACAGAGAAACATAAAATCCTGCCTACCATTTTATCGCGTTGCCAGATATTCGATTTTAAGCGTATTACTACTAATGATACGGTCGAACATCTACAGGAGATTGCTGATAAAGAAAATATAAAAGCAGAAAAATCAGCGTTGCAAATTATTGCGCAAAAGAGCGAAGGCTGCATGCGTGACGCACTGAGCATTCTTGATAAAATTGTAAGTTTTACCAATGGCGAAGTAAATTACCGGAATACGCTTGAGCACCTGAATATTCTGGATGAAGATTACTATTTTAAATTACTCGATAGTTTATTGCAGCAGGATATTGGCGCTGCCATGTTGCTGTACGATGAAATAAACAGCAAAGGTTTTGAAGGCGATATGGTACTGAATGGCTTTGCAGAATTCCTGCGTAATCTTCTGGTAAGCAAAAATGCCAAAGCCGCTTCTTTGCTGGAAGTAGTGGAGGGCATGCAGGAAAAATATATTGCCAAAGCGGAACAGGTAAGTATGAGTTACCTGGTGAGCGCACTCAACATTCTAAATGAGTTTGAGATAAATTATAAAATGGCGCGCAATAAAAGGCTGCATGTTGAGCTGGCGCTTATTAAATTAAATTATCTGCAGCAGGCGCTTGAACTGGTGATTGAAAACGGGACTGTTGTTAAAAAAAAACGGGTTGATACACCCATAATTTATAGGAGCAAAACCATTGAACAAATTCCGGGTGCACCGGTAAAAAAAACAGAAGCAAAGGTTATTATTCAGCAGCCGGCAAAAGAAAAAATTGCATCATCGCCACAACCTGCTTCGCCTAAAGCTGTAAGTACAGTGCAAGAACCTTCAGTAAAATATGCTGCCCCTAAAAATACCAATGGCAAAAACCTGTTGGAGGCTTTGCGTGAAAAAGTTGGTGCAGATTATAATGTTGAAGAAGTAAAAGATGCTGAGCCGTTAACACAGCAAAGGCTGAATGAAGTATGGAATGATTATGCAGCTACGCTGGAAACACAACCTAATAAACATTCAACTTACCAAACATTCAGGATTGCTAAACTAAACGTGGAAACAGATAATTTATTTACCGTAACGGTTCACGCATTAACCCAGCAAAAGTTTATTGAACAGGAAAAAACTTTGCTCTGCGATTTTATACAACGTGCATTTTATAACCGCAGCATTAACTTTAAAATACTTATTGAAGCGGGCGAAGAAGAAGAGGTTCCCATTTATCTTACATTGAACAGCCGGCAAAAGTTTGACCGCATTGCAGAAAAATATCCTCTTGTAAGAGAATTAAAAAACAGGCTGAACCTGGATATTGATTATTAGGAAAGAGAAGTTGATTGTGTTGAATAGTTGATTAGTTGAAAGTAAGAAATGGGAATTTGGAATTGGAATAAACCGTGGACTTTGAAATCTGAAACAATTCCAAATCACCTTTATACTAACAATAATTGTTCTGAAGCAATAAAGAGATTTTATTTTTCAAACACTTCCTCAATTACTTTTCCTACACAACCGCTGGGCATTTGAATATGCAGCATGGCTGCAACTGTTGCCGCAATATCTGTCATATAAGTTTCCCGGTTGGTTTTTCCCTGTTTTACATTCCATCCATAAAATAATAAAGGAATGTGCGAATCGTAAGGGTTCCAGAGGCCATGAGACGTACCAATACCACTCCCGCTTACATAGCCTGATTTTAATTCAATAAGAATATCCGAGCTGCGCTGCGGAAAATAAGAATTGCTGAACATCTTTTTCTGCACATCAGGTAAGGTTGTGGTGCTTATATTTCTCATGGAAACAGCCCTTGCCACACCCGGTTGGAGCTCTGCAAAACCAATGATAGTTCTTTCCACTGCATTCCTGTCAAGATTTAAAGAATCTATCACTTTATTGTTTAAAAGTATCTGGCCATTATATTGGCCTTTTATCAGCCTGCCTGATTTATATTTTTCCAATAACAATTCATTTAATCCTTTACCGAAAGTTGCGGAGCTGAACGGCCCGCCTGGTAAATTATGTTTTACTGAATAACCAGGGCTGTTCGCACCTGCATGATCTGCCGTGAGAAACACGAGGTAATTTCCTTCACCCACCTGTTTGTCAAGAAAAGAAAGGAATCTTCCCAATGTTGAATCAAGCTTTATGTAATCATCCATCTGTTCCCAGGAATCGGGGCCAAATGCATGGCCCACATAATCGGGAGAAGAAAAGCTCACTGCTAAAAAATCTGTAGCATTGCTTTTGCCAAGACGCTCATTAATAACGGCAGCTTCTGCCATCGCCTCTAAAAAAGTATTACCGTGCGGAGTGGATGTAATCTTTGAATAATCTTTCTGAATATAATCAGTGAGTTTATAAGGAAACCCTGTTTGTTCTTTTCCAAAAGGTTTTGCTTCATAAGGCTGTTCATCTTCTCCAGCATATTCTTTATAGAAATGTTCCGGCAGGCTTAAAGTCCAGTTGAGTTTATATAAAGAATCCTGCAGGCGGCGGTTGTTGAAGGCATTAACCCACTGCGGTAATTCATTCATGTAATAAGTACTTGTAATGAATTTGCCTGCTTTAGGATTATACCAGTAAGCTGCATTGGCCACATGTCCCGCAGGCAATATAGAACCGCGGTCTTTCATAGAAACACCAATTACTTTAGATGCATAATTGGTAGCAATTCTTAATTCATCCGTTATAGTGGTAACAACATTATTGCGCGGGCTCATTTTGCCAGCATCGTCTGAAGCGCCAACCGTATTCACAGAATCATCTTCTACGCAATAGACTTCTTTGTCCTGAATATTATCATACCAGTCATTACCAACTATACCATTAATAGCAGGCACCGAGCCTGTATATACGCAGGCATGGCCCGCAGCGGTTACAGTAGGTGTATAAGGTATGAATGTATTTTCTGCGCTAAAGCCTTTATTCAGCATTCTTTTAAACCCGCCGCTATTGCTGTATAACGGGTAATATTTATACAGGTAATCCCAACGCATCTGGTCAACAACAATTCCCACTACAAGTTTGGGCCGCTGCACCTTATCTGTTACAGATGGCTGTGCAAAGCTGGTGGCATATAACAAAACTGCAATCGTTATTAAACATGTATATCTCATCATAACTAAATAATTATGGGCAAATGTAAAAACTTGCCCATAATCTTAATATTTGTATTGTAATTATTAATGATCGGATAATATAGAATTACCGTTAAATTATTTGTCAGTTATGAATAATAAAAGCACTCACTACTCACTTTACTTACCACTATTTATAAAGCTTCTCATAATACTCATGTGCCATGCGGTTACTGTCGAACTGCACCCGCACATCACGCATGCCATTCTTTCTTATCTGGCGCCATGTATCAGGCTGATCATAGTATAAAGGCAATACCTGCTGTTCCAGTATTTCATAAATTTTATCAAGATCATACACATCCTGCTCCTGCACGTTCATATTCTTATAATCAGCCTGCGGCACCACAAACCCATTATTACCATTATTTATGAATTCCGGTATCCACCCATCATCGGTAGAAAAATTAATAGCACCATTCATAGCAGCCGTCATGCCGCTTGTGCCCGAAGCTTCCCTCGGTACACGTGGGTTATTCAGCCATATATCTGAAGCTTGCTTCAACCTTTTACTTAATCCCAGTTCATATCCAACAAGCACTGCAACGTTTTTATAATTCTTGCTTAACTGAACAAGGTTATTGAACTGTGTAATGGCAGGATAATCTACCGGGTAAGGCTTGCCCGCCCAAATGATCTGCACAGGATATTTTTTATTGTTTACCAGCGCATTAAAACGCTCCATATCCCACGAAAGAAAATCGGCCCTTTTATACCCGGCAAAACGCCTTGCCCATACAATAGTTAAAATGCTGGGGTTGAACAGCTTGCCTGTTTGATCGGCCACAATTTCAAAAGCACGTTTTTTCAGATACCATTTACGGTCGTCGAAACGCCAATCGTTGTTTTCGTCCATGGAAGCATACAATTGCTTATCGGCCCAATAGCGCCAGTTTTGCGCATTGGTGATGGAAGTGATAGGGGCAATGCCGCTGTATTTACTCCACATTTCATTCGCTACTTTTCCATGCAGTTTTGAAACGCCGTTAGCCATTTTTGCAAACCGCAATGCGGCCAGCGAATGGTTGAAC
>JAEWJV010000190.1 GCA_023386395.1 Bacteroidota bacterium | reverse complement strand
CGCTTTGCCCAAGTAGCCGCTGATTTATTAGGCGTAAAAAATGTGCGCATTTATCACGACCAGGCTTTATATAAAGAACCCGGCGGTGGCCCTACGCCCTGGCACCAGGATCAATATTACTGGCCGGTTGATACAACCAATACCTTTACTATGTGGATGCCGTTGGTAGATATAACAGTTGATATGGGCATGCTTACGTTTGCTTCCGGCTCGCATGTAAACGGCAGCGTGTTTAATTATGAAATATCAGATGAATCTGAAGAAGGGTTTAATAAATATGTGAAGGATAATAAGTTTGAAATATCCCCTGCCACAACCATGAATGCCGGCGATGCAACCTGGCATTATGGCTTTACCATTCATAATGCGCCCGGCAACAATTCCAATATCATGCGCGAGATAATGACGGTTATTTATCTCGCTGATGATGCAAGAATTACAAAGCCAAAAAATAAATGGCAGGAAAATGATTTGAAAACATGGCTGGCCGGCAAACCTGTTGGCTCCCTGGCTGATTCTGAATTGAACCCTTTAGTATTATAACAGCATACATATCGTAATAAAAATTACTTGCCTGCATTTGCATGTGGTTGATCAAACTACAACTTTATAATGGCTTTTTTTGTTCAGCGGTATTCCTGCACAAAAAAATTAGCGATTTTTGAGCAAGACTATATTCAGCATGAAAAAAACCAATACGCTTTTATATATACTTGCACTGCTTAGAGTTATCATTCCTTATTTATTGCAACATCCCGTTTACGAACCGCACCGCGATGAATTTTTATACCTGGCAGAAGGCCATCATCTTGCTTTTGGCTTTATGGAAGTGCCACCTATGCTTTCCATCTTTGCATGGCTTACAAAGCTTTTTGGCGGCGGCATGTTTTGGGTAAAGCTATGGCCATCTTTATTTGGCGCTGCAACATTTATTGTTGCCGGTAAAATTATTCAATCACTCGGCGGCAAATCGTTTGCATTAATACTTCTATTCTTTTCTTTTTTATTCGGCGCTTATTTAAGAATGTTTTTTTTGTTTCAGCCTAATGCGCCCGAGATATTTTTCTGGACGCTGATAGCATTTAGTTTTATCCGCTTCGTTCAAACTAAAAAAAATAAATGGCTGTATTTATTTGGCGTGAGTGTTGGCCTGGGCATGCTGAGCAAATATTCTGTTGCATTTTATACCGTAAGCATCCTGCTTGCATTGCTGTTTACAAAACATCGAACTGTTTTTTTTAATAAGCATTTCTGGTATGCTTCGCTGATTGGCTTTCTTATTTTTCTGCCCAATATTATCTGGCAATGGCAAAATCATTTTCCTGTTATTATGCACATGAATGAACTGCAGCAAACGCAACTGCAATACATAAACCCGGCAGGTTTTTTAACCGACCAATTGCTGCTAATGTTTCCATGTTTTTTTGTTTGGCTTACAGGATTTTTTAATGCATTATCCTCTAAACAATATCGCTTTATTGGCCTTGCCTATTTGTTTGTAATTATTTTATTATTGACAGGTCATGGCAAAAGTTATTACGCTGCCGGCGTGTATCCCCCATTATTTGCTTTGGGCGCAACCGCCCTTGAAAAATTTACCGCAGCAAAAAGAAAATATTTGCGTTATGCATTTGTAATTTTTGCGGTGGGTTTTGGTTTATTTGTTGTGCCTGTTCTATTGCCAATATTGCCGCCACAACCGCTTGCAGATTTATATGTAAAAATGAACATTGCAAAAACCGGCACTTTAAAATGGGAAGACTTAAAAGACCATCCTCTTCCACAAGACTTTGCAGATATGCTGGGCTGGGAAGAAATGGCGCAGAAAGTGGCCAAAGCATATCATGCCCTTGATGATTCAGACAGGAAGAATACTATTATCTTTTGTAATAATTATGGCATGGCAGGCGCTATAAATTATTATGCACATAAATACAATTTACCCGAAGCTTACAGCGACAATGCAAGCTTTTTATATTGGTTGCCCACAGGTTTGCAGATAGAAAACTTTATACTGGTTTCAGACGACCCGGATGAAAAGCAGCATGATTTTGCAAAGGGGTTTGCATCTGTTACAAAAACGGATAGCATAACAAATAAATTTGCCAGGGAGAAAGGAGATTATATTTATGTTTTCATAGGCGCTGATGATAATTTCCGGAAATTTTTTAAGCAAAAAATAGAAGAAGATAAAGCTGAGTTTGCATATTAAACGCGGTCAGACGCATACAGCGTCAGACCGTTAGCAAGGACATTTATTTATTATGAAAAAAATATTTCTTTTTATTTTCATTACGGCTTCCTGCGCGCTTCATGCCCAGCATAAAACAGATGCACAACTTCAGAACATTTTATCAAAAAATACAGATAGCCTTTTTCAAGCTGTTTTATCTCATACTGATAAATACCGTTTACAAATAATCTACACACAAATCAACAGGGATAAAAACAACAAACCTTCTTTTACCAATTATTATTTTAATGTTGATCCCTTATTCTATTTCAATCCTGCATCAACCGTAAAACTTCCTCTGGCAGCTTTATCACTGGAAAAGATGAATGAAATGAAAAAGCCGGGTATTAACAAGTTTACATCAATACAATTTGACAGCACTTATCCACGGCAGGAAAAAGAATTGTACGACAGTACATCAGCAAATAATTATCCATCTATCGCCCAGTTTATAAGAAAAGCTTTTTTGATAAGTGACAACGATGCTTACAACCGCATGTACCAGTTTGTCGGCCAGCAAAACATTAACCGGAAACTGCATGCAAAGAGTTATACACACACAAGAATTACAAGACAGTTTATGGGATATACGGATGATGAGAACCGGCATACCAATCCAATTAATTTTATTGATAAAGATGGAAAGGTTTTGTATCACCAGCCGATGCAATACAATACGGATTCATTTGATTATTCACACACGGTAAAAATTGGCAAAGCGCATCTTAACAGCAATGACAGTTTGATAAACGAACCTATAGATTTTACAAGAGTGAATAATCTTCCTTTAGAAGACCTGCAGCAAATATTGCAATCTATTTTATTTCCTCTATCCGTTTCCGGAAAACAACGTTTCAATCTTGCCAAAGATGATTATGCATTTCTCAAACAATTTTTATCGCAGTTTCCATCTGAAACAAATTATCCTAAATATGATACATCGCAGTATTACGAC
>JAEWJV010000167.1 GCA_023386395.1 Bacteroidota bacterium | reverse complement strand
AAACCATACAGGGTAGGTTTATGTGCCAGCCGCTGGTTAAAGCCTGCATATAAAGCATTGAAATGAATATCGCTTAGCGGCTGCAAATGAAAACGCTTATAGTTCAGCTTGTCCTTATATGCATCCTTATTATACTTCTTAAAAATAGTATTGAGCTGCTTCTCCGAATTGGCAACATTTGTGCCTGCAGCAAGCTTTACATACACGGCAGAATACGCCATCCAGTCGTCCCACACATTCATCATAAAATCATCTTGAATATGTGTTTGCGCTATCGTAGCAAAAGAGATAAACTCGAGCGCAGCAAAAGAAGTGCGGGCATTCATATCTTTTACAATACCACTTACAGTAGCCGTAAAATCATCGTTATATTTTATTTGCTTACCAATAATATCATTGATATTAACTGAAGGAAAATATTGCCTCGCCCTGCTTTCTGCAAGCACAACATGAAAAGGATCTTTTAATGAAGATTCCGGTGAACCTGCAACCCATTTAAAAGGCAGCAGCGAAAAATATTGCGGGCTGGTAAAAACAATATCGGGCTGCTTTTTATAAACAACAGGTTGTGCCGAAGCGGTTTTTTCTATACTTACTTTCGCTGTTGCATCACCCTGGAACTGCATTACAGGAACTGCAGCTTCAATACCTGTTGCTTCATTCTGTATGGCAGCACTTAACGGTGCAGGCACGGCGGCAGAATGACCATCATTGCCATTAAATTTCATATCCATTACCACGCGGTAAATACGGCCTGCGTCAGTTTCAGCTTTATCATAACTCAATTCAAACTGAACAATTAAAAAGATAATCAGCGCTGCGCTTACACCAATAGATAAACCCAAAACATTGATAGCCGTAAATGCTTTATTGCGGGCAAATACCCGAAAGGCTGTTTTAAAGAAATTGTTGAACATAAAAGATAGTTTATTTAGCAGCCCATCCCTAAAGTAAGGGACTTTCAGGAGCGTGATTAATTAAATGTTGTTTATATAATTAGCGGCTTACCAAGCCTTCCCTCCGGGAAGGTTTGGATAGGCTGTCATTCTGTTCTTAAACTCTTAACCGGGTTGGCTGTGGCGGCCCTTAACACATGAAAAATAATTGTTGCTAATGCAATAAATACTGAAAGCAGGCCTGCAACTGCAAAAATCCACCACTGCATATTGATGCGGTAACTGTAGTTACCAAGCCATTGATGCATGGCAAACCATGCAACAGGCGAGGCAATGGCAAATGATATAACAATGAGTTTTAAGAAGTCTCTCGACATTAAAGAAGTGATGTTAAATACAGAAGCTCCCAACACTTTTCGTACGCCAATCTCTTTTGTACGGTTTTCTGCTGAATAAGCTGCAAGGGCAAACAAACCAAGACAAGAAATAAAAATAGTAAGACCCGCAAACAGTGAAGCTAATTTTCCTGTACGTTGTGTATCGTCAAATTTTCTTGCATAAGCTTCGTCTGCAAACACATATTCAAAGGGATACTGAGGATTATATTTCTTAAATATTTTTTCTACTTTGGCAAGATTGGCTGCAGTGCTGTTGGCTGCGTTTAATTTTAAATGAAGAACATACCCGTTGCTGCTGCCCGGACCAAATATCATCATTGGATTTATGTTTTTTTGATACGGAGATTCGAGAATAAAATCTTTTATCACGCCTACTACATGCCATTGTTCGTTATCATCAGTCAACTTTATTATTGTACCTATCGGGTGCTGCAGTCGCATAATTTTAACTGCAGATTCATTCAACATTACGGCATTGCTGTCTATAGAATAATTATAGATATCAATATCCCGGCCTGCTATTAATTTTACACCAATTGTTTTCACAAAATCAGCATCTGCACCAAGCGCTACAAAATCAGTTTTCTCATCCTGTTTAGTGCTGCCCTGCCATGCAAATCCCCAGCTATCACTCCATCTTCTTGTAATAGGGTTGGCGCATCTTGTTGCAGATACAACAGCGCCACTGTTTACCAGGTCATGCTTTATTAAATCGTAATGTTTATTTACTTCGCCCTGCCCAAACATGTATATTAAATTATTCCTGTTGAAGCCGGCATCCCTGTTTAATGTATACTGAATTTGCTTTTGTACGATGAGTGTACTGATGATCAGAACAATTGCAAATGTGAACTGCACAACCACTAAAACCTTTCGTGGGTTAACGGCTGCTTCCATGTTTTTAAATGCTCCTTTTAAAACCTTCACCGGTTTAAATGCTGAAAGAAAAAACGCGGGATAGCTGCCTGCAAGTATTCCTGTAAGCAAAATAAAAGATATAGAAAACAGCCAGAACCACGGGTTAGCGTAACTGATAAAAAGTTCTTTGTTTACTAAACCATTAAAAGTGCTTAGGCTTACCTGCACTATAAATAACGCCGTTAAAAAAGCTGCGAATGAAAACATGATGCTTTCACCTATAAACTGCAGTATAAGTTTTCCGCGCTGTGCACCCATTACTTTGCGAATGCCTACTTCCTTTGCTCTTTTTTCGCTGCGTGCAGTGCTAAGATTCATAAAGTTGATACACGCAATGAGTAAAATAAAAACAGCAATAACAATAAATAATCTTACTGTTTCTATCGGACCACCAACCAATTTCCCGTTTTCGGATTTTGAATACAAATATGCTCTGCTTAATGGTTGTGTAAATACTTCTGTTGTGGATGGTGAGGCCGAGCCTTTTGTATGATTGATGGTTATATTTTTCACTTTCGCGTCAAACGCTGCCTGTAAAGTGCCTGGCTTTAATAAAGCATAAGTATAAACACTATTATTTCCCCAACTGCTGTCGCTCCATCCAAGTTTTTCCATATACGACCAGGGCAATAAATATTCAAAATTGAATTGTGTATTGTTGGGAAGGTCTTTCAACACAGCAGTTACAGTACAATTATTTACACTGTCAATACGTACTGTTTTTCCAATTGCACTTTCATTACCAAAAAACTTTTTTGCGAGTTTTTCTGTAAGAACAATATTATAAACGCTGCTTAAAGAATTTTTAATGCTGCCTTCTTTTAAAGGAAAATCAAACACATTCAGAAAACTGCTGTCAGCAAAAGCGCCCTGTACATTCAAATGTTTTTCATCTTGCGTAAGCAGAAAGGTTACATTATTATAACGCACTGCGTCTTCTACTTCGGGAAAATCGTTTTTTAAAGTTGTTGCCAGTATTTTTGGTGTGTTGGGCCATGCCCATTTATTACCTTCTCCATCTTTATCACGATTGTACATTAAATAGACTCTGCTTTCTTTTTTATAAAAACGGTTAGTGCTTAATTCGTTTTGCACCCATAATAAAATAAGTATAGCAGCCGCCATACCTATAGCAAGGCCTGTAATATTTACAAAGGCAAAACCTTTATTGCGCCGAAGGTTTCGAAAAGCTGTTTTAAAATAATTTTTAAGCATGATTTTGATTTCTGAAGTATGACTTTGTGATGCATGATTTATTTATTAACAACCACCATTCACATTTTTATTCTGTTCTCAAACTCTTTACAGGATTTGCTATTGCTGCTTTTATTGCCTGGAAACTTACAGTAAGCAATGCGAATAACAGTGCGGCAAAACCTGCAATTGCAAACACCCACCATGATATATTGATGCGGTATGCATAATTCTGCAGCCAGTTATGCATAATCAACCAACATACAGGAATGGCAACAACAAGCGCTACTACTATTAATGCCAGAAAATCTTTTGATAAAATATAAAATAAATTTTGCGTTGAAGCGCCTAATATTTTGCGTATGCTTATTTCTTTTGTGCGCTGTATAACATTGTAAGCTGATAAACCAAGCAACCCGAAACAGGCAATAACAATGGCAAGGAATGAGAAGAGAAAAAACACTTTCCCAAAGTTTTGATCAGCTTTATACTGCCTGTTAAAATATTCATCAAGAAAAAAGTAATTAAAAGGATCTGCCGGAAAATATTTGTTCCATATTTTTTGTACGGTTTCAACCGTGCCCGGAACGTTTTTGCTGTCAATCTTCAATGCGTAAGAACCGCGATTGTTTAAGCTAAGCCTGAATATCATCGGCTTTATTGTTTTTTGCAAGCCTTCATGGTGATAATTGGCAACAATGCCGGCAAGCTTCACCGTATCGCCTGCAGAAAAAAAAGATTGGTCCACCGCTTTATTGAAATCATTAAAGCCCAACAATCTTGCAGCTTCTTCATTCAATAAAACAGCTTTATCGTCCGATGTAAAATCCTTTGAAAAATTTCTGCCAGCAGCCAGTTTTAAATTATAAGAAGGAATAAAATCATAGTCAATGCCGAGGTTATATAATGTAACCGATTTGCTGTTTGGCGTAAGCCGGCGCGAACCGTTTGTCCAATAAATTTCCTCGCCCACTATATTAGATGAAGCTGCAACATTTTTTACGCCCGGTATTTTTAAAAGTTCTGTTTTGAAAGGCTGATAGGCGTTTTGATAATTTGAATCGGTAACAGATTCTGCGCCTTTAAGCACCAGCGTTTGATTAATGTTTACGCCAAGGCTTTGGCTGCGCATATAGCTTACCTGCCGGTAAACGATGATAGTGCCCGCAATAAGCACAACCGATGTTGCAAACTGTGCAACAATAAGTGATTTGCGCAATAATAAACCGCTGCCGCTGTTTTTAAATAACCCTTTTAATACGCTTATAGGTTTAAAGCCTGATAATACAAATGCAGGGTAAATGCCAGACAATAAACTGCCCGCTAAAAACATTGCAATGAATGCCGCCCAATGGTTAAATGGTAAATAAAAAACCGGGTTGGTTTCTCTTCCTGAAACAGCATTGAACAGCGGCGTTATTGCATAAGCGCAAACTAAAGCAAGCGCAAATGCAATAAGGTTTAGCATAAAACTTTCCATTAAAAACTGTTTTATTAAACTGCTGCGCAATGCACCTGCCACTTTTCTTATACCAACTTCTTTTGCCCTTTCAACAGAACGGGCTGTTGAAAGGTTGATATAATTTATCCAGGCAATGCCGATTATAAAGAAGGCTATCATAAATAAAAAAGAAACAGACCGGCCGTTACCATTTACTTCGGCTTCCTGGTTATAATTTGAATACAAATGAATATCGCTTAAAGGAATAGGATGAATTTCTGTACGGACATTATTCGTTTTATACCAGTCAATGTTGTTTATATAC
>JAEWJV010000145.1 GCA_023386395.1 Bacteroidota bacterium | reverse complement strand
CATACTAACTCCTGTAAAAAAGGGATTAAAAAAAGATGCGCAAAGTTACGCGCAATCATTTGTTAATAAAAGTGAAAGTGGATAAGGTGTGCATGAATGAAAAATTTAAAAGTTCACGTGTTTACAGGTCGTTACCCTCAGGTTTTAACGTAAACGGGTTTGTTAATGCGGGTTCATAGAAAAATTTGTCTTCTTCCACAACTTCCCTGTTATTTTCTGCGGCGCGCATTGCATCGCTCGTCATGCGGCTGCCATCGTGGCTCCAGCCGGGAGGCCCAAACAAATAGCCAAGCCTTTGCCTGAAGCTGATGCCTTTTTGAAAAACGTCTTTCCACATCTGCGCCCATTCATGAAAAATAATGTTGACGGCATTAGGGTTTTCAATGTTTTTGGTGAGGCCATATTTTATAGGCTGATATTTACTTTCAGGCAGTTCAGCCTGGAATGTTCCGAATAATTTATCCCATACAATTAAAAACATGCCCATATTTTTATCCAGGTACTTTGGGTTGGAAGCATGATGTACGCGGTGGTGCGACGGTGTAACAAGTATATGTTCAAGCCAGCCCATTTTATTGATCATTTCCGTATGCACAAAAATGCCCCATATCTGCGTGGCAGAATACATAAACACAATGTCGATGGGCTTAAAGCCCAGCCATGCCAGCGGAATGAAATAGATAAAACGGTATAATGGCTGAAATACAGAGGAACGAAAACCTACGGAGAAATTTAGCTTTTCAGAGCTGTGATGCGTAACATGTGTTGCCCAGAAAAAGCGGATTTCATGGTCGAAGCGGTGCAGCCAGTAATACAGAAAATCTTCTGCCAGCAATAAGATTAGCCAATATAAAAAAACATTATGCCATTGCATTGCAGCATGCAGAAAAAAATATTGCAGGATGGCGAGATACACGATACGAAAGGCAAGGTCAATACCGGAATTCACCAGCATTAAATACAGGTTGGTAACCGTGTCCTTTAAAGTATATGCTTTGCGATGGCTGAGATGAGAAAGCAAGATTTCAAGCCCGATTATAATAAAATAAATGGGAGTTGAAATTAAAATGAGCCATTGTTCCCTTAGAGAGTCCATTAAACAGTTTGCAGCAGTTATTTAAAATGCAAAAATAATTAATGTGTTGTGAAAGGAGCGTTAGAAAATTTAAAAAGCAGGTTTACCTGTATTTAAACCCTATATCTTCATAAGATTTTTTCTGGTTATCACTATTCAGTGTCGCTGCATAAATGGTTTTTCCCGTTTTACAACTACAGGCAGCACAAGATGCATCGCCAGTACTGGTTTGTTCTATTGATAATCCGGCAATATACAGATCATGTGCATTTAAATAACTGGCTACATTTTCCAGGGTTACGCTATCATCATCACTGGTTTCCCAGGGGTCGCTGCATTTTGTTTGTTCATAATAAAAACCAATATATTCATGTTTTCCAAGAGATTCTTTTTTAGAGCACGCATAAAAGGCAATTGCGGTGATACAAAAAACAGCCAATTTAGTTTTCATTGTTAAAGTATTATATAAATCCTGCCAAATGACAGCAGCTTATTTAAAAACGTTGGAATTGATTAATCAAAAACATAAAGCTTGTTGTTGAATCAAGGAGCCTTTTCAATTGATTTATTTCGAAAAATACATTAGACAAATCTGTACATATTACATACCCTTTAGTTAGATCAAAGAATACAGCTAACTATAACGAGAATAAGAAATGATGTCCATGAAATATTACAAGATTTTTTAAAAGCCAGGGTTTCTTTAGTAACTGGCTTAGTATAAAACCAAAAGAATTCCCATGAGTCAGAAATGCCGTTTAAGATGAGGCTACGCCCATTTTTTTCAGCTATATACAAATGCAATACAGTCTTTGAAATAAAAGCAGATACTGTCAAAATATCAATAATAGTCTTCATAACCGAGTTTAGTGCATTGTCAACAAATTATCAAATGTAACTTTCATTGTTTAATACCTTTGCTTTTATGCAGGTTAAAACAGACAAACTCCAATTAAAAAAATATAAGCAATTCTTGCAGCGCGCTGATAAAAACAAAGTGCTGAAAGCCCTGCCTGCATTAAATGAGGAAGCCTTTGAAAAAATAAATTGTCTTGATTGCGCAGCCTGTTGCAAGCATTATTCGCCGCGGTTTAAAACGCCGGACATTAGACGCATCAGCAAACATTTAAAGCAAAAGGAAAGCGATTTTATTGATACGTATTTACGGCTGGATGAAGATGGCGATTATGTGGTAAAATCTTCTCCCTGCCCTTTTCTTGGCGCTGATAATTATTGCAGCATTTATGAAGTGCGCCCCTCAGACTGTGAACGTTTTCCTTATACCGGTGAAGATGTATTTATTAAGCGGCCAAATATTACTTTAAAGAATGCGGAGTTTTGCCCTATTGTAGTGCATGTGCTGGAACGGCTGGTGTAATTAATTATTGCGGCGGTTTACCAATTTCATCAATCTCCTTCACCAACATTTCATCTTTAAACGGAAATTCTTTTTGATAAAATGCTTTAATAAAATAAGCGATTATTCCTGCAAAAATAATTACGCCTGCAATCAGCATCATCTGCACTTCTGTAGAATAAAAGATAAACAGCCATATAGCTATGGCCAGCAAAACGGGCAATGGAAATAAAGGCATTTTCCATTTAAAAAAGTTGCGCCCTTTACGTTTGTGCAATAACAATAAGCCAATTGCCTGCCCCACAAACTGTATCAATATGCGCATGGCGAGAATGGCAGTAATAACATCACCCAGCCTGAAGAGCAGGCTGAAAACAAAAGCAACGGCGCCTAATATCAGCAAAGAAACATAAGGGAAATTTTTGGTGGGGTGCAGTTTCGCAAACACAGAAAAAAATGCACCGTCTTTTGCCGCTGCATAAGGTATGCGGCTATAACCAAGTGTTGCGGAAAACACGGAGGCAAATGCCACCCATAAAATAATGGCAGTCGCAATCATAGCGGCAGTTGGCCCCGCTATAACATTAATATACTCGCTCACTACAAAGCTGCTTCCGGCAATGGTATGTAAAGGCAAAACCGAAGCCACGCTTATATTCATCATCAAATACAAAAAACAAATAACCGCGATTGAAATAAACATACTTCGCGGAATATTTTTTTCAGGGTTAATGATCTCGCCACCCAAATGGCAAACATTATAATAGCCTAAATAGCTATACACCGTTTTCACACAGGCAAAACCTAATGCCGCAGCAAAGCCACTGTTCAGTTCAATATTATCATTCAGGTGTTGCAAAGGCATCGCTACATTTCCGTGCATAAACGCGCCGATAATTATCCAGCCCATTATTACAAACACGCCAATCCAAAGCATTACGCTTATTTTACCAATAGCTTCTATTTTTCTATACAGTAAAAAAACGATAAGCACCACTACGGCGCCGCTTACAATTTTGCTTTCAAACCCGCTTAACGGAACGAGATAATTAAAATATTGTGCAAAGCCTATGGCTGCAGAAGCAATAACCAACGGCGCCTGTATCATGGTTTGCCAGACAAATAAAAAACTCATCGGCCTGCCCCATTTTTCGCCAAAACCTTCTTTCAAAAAATTATAGCTGCCACCGGCCAAAGGAAAAGTTGCGCCTAATTCACTCCACACCATCCCGTCAATAAAAGACAGGACTGCGCCGGCAATCCAGGCATAGAGGAATGAATACTCTTCATGCA
>JAEWJV010000134.1 GCA_023386395.1 Bacteroidota bacterium | reverse complement strand
CTTTTTACTACAGATATGGTTGATCTTTCAAAGTTTGACGTAAATGAGGTGGCAAACCGCAATAACAATATTTTTGGTTTGCCCTTTTCTGAGGATGATGCACAGGTGGTTATTCTGCCCGTTCCCTGGGAAGTTACAGTAAGTTGCAATGCAGGCACAGCAAGGGCTATAGAGCACATTTTTAAAACAAGCACGCAAATAGATCTCTTCGATCCAAATATGCCGCATGGCTGGAAAAAAGGCTTTTACATGCGTGAGGCCGATAAGAAGATTTTGATGAAGAGCGATTACCTGCGCAAAGAAGCCGAACTCTACATTGATTTTATTGCGCATGGCCAGGATATAAACAATAATAAGTTTATGTTAAAAAGCCTCAAAGAAATTAATGAGGGCAGCGAAATGCTGAATAACTGGGTGTATGAACAAACGAAAGATTTGCTGAACCGTAACAAGCTTGTTGGCCTGCTTGGCGGCGATCACAGTGTATCATTAGGTTATTTTAAAGCGCTGGCTGAAAAATATAAAAGTTTTGGCGTGTTGCAGATTGATGCGCACTGCGATTTGCGTAAGGCTTATGAGAAATTCAATTATTCTCATGCGAGCATTATGTACAATGCCCTGAATGAAGTGCCTGCCATTGAAAGGCTGGTGCAGGCAGGCGTACGGGATTATTGTGAAGCAGAATGGAATTATATCTGCAGCAGTAATTATAAAGTAATCACCTATTTTGACCAGCAGATAAAGGAACGCTTTTTTGCCGGGGAAAATTGGAAGATTATTGCTGATGAAATGGTGCAATATTTACCGGATAATGTGTATTTCAGTTTTGATATAGACGGGCTTGATCCAAAGCTTTGTCCAAACACAGGCACGCCGGTTCCGGGCGGTTTTCAAAGTGATGAAGTTTTATACCTGCTGAGAAAAATTATAGAAAGCGGCAAGAAATTAATAGGGTTTGATTTGGTTGAAGTGGGCGTGGGCGAAACTAATTATGATGCCGTTGTTGCATCGCGCCTGTTATGGAAGATCTGTAATTTATTTGTGAAAAGTAATTGCACTGATGAGCCAAAATAAAGAATACGATTTTGTAATTACGCTTAAACATCCTAATTACAAAATATATAATGTTATAACAACGCTGATGTGCGTGCTTACAATTGCAGCAGAAATATATGCATTGTTAAGCACCATGTTCTTTACATACAACTGGCTTAATGTAGTATTAATGGCCGTTATTGTAATCAACTTCGTGTTATCAATAACAGCCAGTCAAAAAGAAAATATAATTACGTTTAAATGGGCTTTGTATGCAGCCGCTTTTCTATGGTTGTTGTACCCGCTGCATCTTCCATGGATTGCGGTACTGCTTATTGTGGCAGCTTTGCTGGAGAGGCAGATCAAGTTTCCGCAGGAAATAGGTTTTAGTAAAGATGCCATCACTTTCAATACTTTCCCATTCAAAAATTATTCATGGCAGGATGTAAAAAATGCCATACTGAAAGATAATATGCTTACACTCGATTTCGATAATAATAAACTTATCCAAAAAGAAACAGAGAGTAATGTTCCCGCCGAAACAGAAAGGGAATTTAACGAATTTTGTAAACAGCAAATTGCAAACAGCTCGCAGCCCGCAGCTCATGGCTCATAGCTTAATATTATGCTTCATCAATCCCCATACATATTATATTCAGATGGCAAAGGCAACATCTTTGAAGATACAAGCCTTTATGCTGTTGGCCGTGCCGGCTGGGATGCTTTTTCCATAGAAAAAGAAGACTGGATTGAATTGCCCGATGGCGGTAATTTATATGAATTGCCCGGCCGCAGGGGTATTGGCATTGATGTGCAAACCGGCGAAATGCGTTTGTGTGAAAAAGGCTGGGCTGTTGCTGCATTTATTCCGCCGGCACACACAGGCTTGTTTATTGCGGCGTACGAAACCTTGCCTGATGCGCCAACGCTGCCTTTGTTTTGCTACACGGCCGCAGGCTGGCTGAACAATAAATTTTATGTGCCTGCGGTAAGAATTGAAGAAGATATACGCCAAGAATGTGCGGGTTATAATGATGAAAAAATTCAAAACGGTGCGCAATGGCTTTTAGAGCATTATCCGCATAACCGTTTGGTGAAACATTTAATGCAGAATTGCTGCTTAACCTATCATTGCCCCGCCGCAAGGAATTTATCGTTGGGAAGATGGGAATGCCCTGTGCCATCATCACCGGCTTGTAATGCCAATTGCATCGGCTGCATTTCTTTTCAGCCCGAAGAAGAAACGATTGTTTCCACACAAGACAGGCTTACGTTTAAACCCACCGCAGCAGAAATCGCAGAATTCACGGTTCCGCATTTGCTGAATGCACCTTATCCGTTGGTAAGCTTCGGGCAGGGGTGCGAAGGAGAACCGTTGCTGATGTGGGAAACCATTCGTGAATCCATTCTTGAAATAAGAAAACATACCGATCGCGGCAGCATCAACATTAATACAAATGGTTCAAAACCGAATGCTGTAAGGGCTTTGTGCGAAGCCGGGCTAAACAGCATACGCGTAAGTATGAACAGTGCCCGGAGCCATATTTATACGGCTTATTACAGGCCTAATAATTATGTGTTTGAAGATTTGCTTGAATCGTTAAAAGTTGTGCGCAGTTATAACGGCTGGACAAGCATTAACTATTTTGTTTTCCCTGGAATGACAGATACGGTTGAAGAATATGAAGCTTTGCGAAAGCTGATTATTGATACCAGTTTATGCATGATCCAGTGGCGCAATTTTAATATTGACCCGGACTGGTATCTTGGTAAAATTAATGTAACGGAAACCGGCGAAATGCTGGGTATGAAACAGTTGATGGAATTGTTGAGAGAAGAATTCCCCCACTTAAAATTTGGTTATTATAATCCTCCTGTTGAAAGAATTAAGGGCGATTACAAAAAAGATTTTGCACATTTTGTATAATTGCTGTTAACACAAACTTTGCGTGAATAAACTTAGGTAAACATTTGTTTATTCATGGCTTTTTATTTTCTACTTTAGCTGCCTGTCAAAAAACATAGAATAAAATGGCGATGAATACAGCCTTGCTTGGAGAATTAAAGCACGAAGCAATTAATACAAGAAAAATTCTGGAGCGTGTGCCAACCGATAAACTGGACTGGCGGCCACACGAAAAATCAATGAAACTTGGCAAGCTTGCAAAACATATTGCTGAGTTACCTGTTTGGTTTGAAAGAATTTTAAATGCTGATGAATTTGATCTGGCTTCAGCATCATTTAATCGCGAACCGCCTGAAAATACCGGAGAAATTTTGAAACTGTTTGATGATGGGCTTGCTGCGGCAGTAAAAGTGCTGGAATCGGCTACTGATGATAATTTAAACAGTAGCTGGATTTTCCGCCGCGGTGAACAGGTAATGTTTCAATTACCAAAAAAAGTGGCAGTCCGCAACCTCGCGATGAACCATGTGTATCATCACCGCGGGCAGTTAAGCGTTTACTTAAGATTATTAAATGTTCAGGTTCCGGGCATGTATGGCCCTTCAGCAGATGAAACCCTGTAAACAATAGAAAGCAAACTCTTTCAAAGTAAATTACTTCAGTATAATATATAATGACTAATACAGAAGCCCAGTTTGATAAAGCAATTGAACGTTGCAAAGAAATTTTCCTTAAAAAAACAAAAGATTATGGTACGGCGTGGCGCGTGCTGCGTACAATTTCTGTAGTTGATCAAATTTTTATAAAAGCGCTGCGCATAAGAAATATACAAGGATTGGCTGAACGTAAAGTGGACGATGATGTACAAAGCGAGTTCATTGGTATTATTAACTATGCCGCTATTGGCTTAGTTCAGTTGAAATTAAATAACCCCGTTGTTGAAGAACTTCCAGTAAAACAGGCCGGCGATTTTTATGATGAAGCTGTTCATATTGCAAAACATACTTTGCTGAATAAAAATCATGACTACGGCGAAGCCTGGCGTGAAATGAGCCAGGAAAGTTTTGTTGATTTGATATTGATGAAATTGCTGCGGGTGCGGCAAATACTGAATAATGACGGCAAAACATTAATAAGTGAAGGGATAGATGCAAACTATGTTGATATTATTAATTACGCTGTTTTTGCTTTAATAATGATTGATGAAGGGAAACACAAAGGATGAGGTAGAAGGTAATAGGGCATAACGAGAGGTGCGCCGCCAAGGCTTTATACTTCCAACGCTAAACCCCACATCTTAAATAATTGTAATGGCGACAAAAGAAAATACAGGTTTATTGATTATTCGCTGGGTTGTTGGGCTGCTGTTTATTTTCAGCGGGCTGGTTAAAGCGAATGACCCGCTTGGTTTGAGCTATAAAATGCAGGAATTTTTTGAAGCCTGGAACATGTATTTTTTTAATGACTACACATTGGCCTTTTCGCTTATAATGAATGTGTTTGAAGTGCTTGCCGGCGTTGCAGTTATCATTGGCTGGCGCATGCGTTTATTTAGCTGGCTGTTATTATTGCTCATAATTTTCTTTAGTTTTCTTACCGGTTATGCTCTGTTTTCCGGTAAAATAAAAACCTGCGGTTGTTTTGGTGATTGCCTGCCATTAACACCTGCGCAATCTTTTACAAAAGACCTTATTTTATTAATCCTGATACTTGTATTGTTTATTAACAGGAAGAAAATAGTATCGTCTTTAAGACCGGTTGCGGCTGTTTGTTCTTTGATATTCTGTATTGCTGTTATAGGTGAATTGCAGGCCTATGTGATGAAACATTTGCCGGTGGTAGATTGCCTGCCTTATAAAAAGGGTAATAATTTATTGCAGCAAATGCAGCCGCCGCCAAATGCAGTGCCAGATAGTATTG
>JAEWJV010000117.1 GCA_023386395.1 Bacteroidota bacterium | reverse complement strand
AACAGGCAAGTTCAGGACAGATGCAGTAACGAAGCAAACCGATTTTTATAACAGCTATTTAACCAATACGGAAAGTTATTATTATGGTAACACAGTCTATGAGGCCTCACCCCTGAACCGTGTGTTGAAAACAACAGCGCCTGGCAAAAGCTGGACAGGCCATGATGTGGGGGTAAGCCAATTGCAGCGTGCCAACGATACATATGATGAAGTGGTGATATGGAATATCGGTTTTGCCTGGGGCAACCTGCCGGCAAAAGCTGGTTTTTATTCACCGGGAGCTTTATATGTAATGGAGACATCTGATGAACAGTTGAATAAGACAATTGAATATAAGGATAAGGAAGGCCATGTTATCCTTAAGAAAGTGCAGATAGACAATGCACAGCAAGCAGGGCATACAGGCTGGCTCTGTACTTATTACGTATATGATGACCTGGGCAACCTGCGCTGTGTGATGCAGCCGAAAGCAGTGGAATACCTGGAAGCACACGGCTGGGCTTTTGAAACCACTGCCATGTCCACATCTCCTACCGCCAAAGAGTTTTGCTTTTTATATTTTTATGATGAACGCAACCGGATAGTGATCAAGCGGGTGCCGGGAGCTGAAGAAGTACAGATGGTATATGACAAAAGGGATAGGCTGGTGATGACACAGGACGGTAATTTGCGCGTATTATCTCCTAAGAAATGGCAATACACAATCTATGATGACTTCAACAGGCCGACAGGAACAGGCTTATTAAATAGTGGTTCAAGCAGGGCAACCCTCCAGTCCAATGCGGATGCCAGGCCTGAGGGTAATATAGATTATCCTGTTCTTTCAAACTTTACCTACGAAAGCCTTACCCAAACTTTTTATGATGGTTACACCTGGACTGACAAGAAAGCCTATGAAGGCAGTTATACGGCCAATCTGGATGCGGGCACCAACCCTTACGCAGAAGCTGTTACCCAAAGCAATCAAACGAAGGGCTTGGTAACCGGTACCAAAACAAAGGTGTTAGGTACTTCAACCTGGCTTATATCCACCATTTATTATGATGAAAAAGGCAGGGCGATTCAAACCCTTGCCGACAATGTTGCGGGTGGCGTGGATATAACCACGAGCCAATATGACTTTAGCGGAAAGGTGTTGAGCAGCTTTACAGACCACAAAAACCCGCTGGCAACAGCCACACCGGAAACGAAGGTGCTTACCCGTATGGAATACGATCACGCCGGAAGGGTCAGGTTTGTTTATAAGAAAGTGAACACTGATACAGAAAAAAAGATTGTTGATGACAGCTATGATGAACTGGGACGATTAAAGAGCAAGAAACTTGCCCCTGGTTATGATGGCGGCACCAGCCTTGAAACGCTGGCATACCTCTATAATATACGGGGCTGGTTAAGCGCTATTAATAAAGGCTATGCAAGGGCCAACAATGACAACAACTATTTTGGGGAGTTATTGAACTATGATTATGGCTTTAATAAAAGTACTTATAATGGTAATATTGCGGGCATTTGGTGGCGTAGTAAAGGGGACGGGGAACGCCGGGCCTACGGGTTTGATTATGATAATGCCAACCGTTTGCTGAAAGCAGATTTTACGCAAAATAATGGTGGCTGGAACACCAGTAAAGGCATTGACTTTAGTGTGGGTGGTGACCCGCAAACAGGCGGTGTAATGCAATATGATGCCAATGGTAACATAATGATGATGTGGCAAAAAGGAGTAAAGCTTGGTAATAGCACCGGCAATATGAGTGATTATATCGACCAGTTGACTTATCACTATAAAAACAATGAAGAAAGCAACCAGTTGCAGAATGTGATAGATGCCAAAACGGACAAGAATACTCCATTAGGAGACTTCCGGTATTCTGCATTGTATGAACAAACGGTGCCGACGGGTAAACCTGTGAATGCAGTGGACTACGACTACGATGCAAACGGTAACCTTATCATGGATAAAAACAAAGACATTAAAAACACCGGCGATATAACCTATAATTATTTAAACCTGCCGCAGGTGATTACAGTTACCGGCAAAGGCAGCATTGAATACGTGTATGATGCTGCAGGCAACAAGCTCAAAAAGAGCGTTCACGAAACCGGCAAGCCGGATAAAACAACGCTGTACCTGATGGGCGTATACCAGGATAATGTGCTTCAGTACCTGCCCCAGGAAGAAGGCAGGATAAGATATAAGCCTGCAGCAGGGACAGAGCCCGCCAGCTTCCGGTATGATTATTTTATAAAAGACCACCTGGGCAATGTAAGAATGGTGCTGACGGAAGAAGAGAAAATGGATACCTATCCCGTACTGAGCTTCGAAGGTGCATCCGGATCAGCAACCGTTACCAATCAGGATGCCGTATGGAGCAATGCGGCAGGAGATGCGGTGGATGTTGTGGGTACGCGCACCGGGCGGCCTGCCAATATGGGTAACCCCTCAGATAATGGAAATAATGTTAAGCTGATCAAGAAATCGTCAGCTGGTGGCGCTATAGGGGCAGCTATGCTGCTGAAGGTGATGAGCGGGGACGAGATCAATACCTCTGTTGAGTATTACTGGCCTTCTGCCACAGTAAATAATGGCAGCGCCGATGGTATTGGAACTTTATTATCCAGCCTTGCCCTGGCGCTGGTGAACAGCCCGGATGTATCGGCTTCTGTAAAGGGTGCGGTAACTTCTGTAAATAGTGCCATCAATGCAGACCCGAATGTGTTGAACCAAATTACCAATCCTGAAAACAATACAAGTACATCTTCTTATCCCAAAGCTTATTTACATATTTTATTATTTGATGAACAGTTTATCTTTGATGCAACAAACAGCCAGATATTGCAAATAGGAGAATCCAATCAAACATTGCCATTATCAAAGGTGGTGCCTGTAAAAAAGAATGGGTATGCTTACATCTATTTTAGCAATGAAAGCAACAATAATGTTTACTTCGATAATTTTAGGATAACACACGTAAGAGGGAGAATACTCGAAGAAAACCATTATTATCCGTTCGGATTGACGATGGTAGGGATTAGTTCACAGGCTTTAGCGTTTGGAGAACCTGAAAATAAAAAATTATATAACGGTAAGGAACAACAATCAAAAGAGTTCTCTGATGGCAGTGGTTTAGAATGGTATGATTACGGAGCGAGGATGTATGATAATCAGATTGGAAGATGGGAAGGGATTGATCCATTAAGTGAAGAGTATTATGGTATTAATCCATATGCTTATGGAGGAAATAATCCGGTTTATTATTATGATAAAGACGGAAGATTTTTAGGAACTTTAATTGGTGGCATAGTTGGCGGTATAGTTGGTGGGGTAAAGGCAGCAATACATCATGAGAATGTATGGAAGGGAATAGGGAAAGGGGCTGTTTCAGGTGCAATAGCAGGTGCTGTTGTTGATATAACGATAGCGACAGCAGGAACTGGTACGGTAGCGCTAGTTGCTGCAGGAGCTCTATCTGGAGCTGCTGGTAATGCTGCTTCACAAGGGCTAGATATTGCTGATGGTACTCAGAAAAAATTTAATGTAAAAGAATTAGCAGTATCAACGATAGTAGGTGGTGCATTTGGTTTTGCTGGTGCTAAGGTTGGAGCTTATCTCACGGATATTAGTTCCGGTATCGACGTAGCTTCAGGCATGGCAGGAAATGCCAAAAACACTTTTGTCCTTATTGGGGAAAGGTATGGGGGGGAGTTTGGAGAGGATGCGGTTCAATCAAGTACACCGGCAATCTACCCAAGCACTCCAGTAGGAAGATCAGGTCAACCAATGACCATCGTTACACCGAATCAACCAACAACTATTAATGGGATAACATTCACAGGTCATGCTTTAGATCAGATGCAGTCTCGCGGTATTTTATCTCCAACAGCGGTGATGGATGTAATTCAAAACGCTACCAGTAGAACAGCGGGGAACACTCCAGGGACCCTTGTGTTTATAAAAGACAACTTGAAAGTGGTGACAGATGCCACAGGAACAAGAGTTATAACGGTAATGATGCAACATCAATAAGATATGATCCAGATTAAAGGAGAACAAGGAGAGTCTATTTTACTAGAAATAAATGGCCGAAAATATCCTGTCTCTTCCAATGAATGGGATATAGATTTTTTGAAGGCTTCTGTCAGAGCAGCTGCTAATGGCTTCACCGCACATTTTAATTTTCTTACAAGAAGAACTGAAATTTTATATTTAATTGAAAAATTGCAAAGCCTTAGCTTGTTTAAGGAAAGGAAAATAAATTTTAATACAATAGAAGATAATTTGTTGCTGGATCTTCATGTGAATGATTTAGGTAAAATAATATGGAAGATTGAACTTCAATACCCTGATTCATACAGCACTAAGCTAATTATTCATTTAGAAAATGAAATAGGTTCAATTAATGTGTTGATTAAGGAACTTGAAGAAGCTCTTGATAATCCACAATAGTAAACGGTAAGCTGGCGTAAGATTGAGACTAAGCAATGTGTGCTGGTCAACTTTGCCGTTCTCTATTTTTATTTCTCCGCACAGTCTCTTTGTAGGCTTATGTGTGCAGGCTAAAAGGACTGTGCGGCCTACGAGCACAAAACCTATCAATGCCCTCAAAGTTCAAGAATGGTCATTAAAAAAACGGAAAGCTGGCGCAAGATTGAGGCGTTAGCAATGTGTGTTAGGCATCTTGTGCCGTTGTAATAAAGCAGATAAAAAGAATAACAACAATAAAGCCGCAGAACATGCGGCTTTTGTATTTTAAGAAGCGTAAGCCTGTTTAGCTTTAAAGCGGACTTATGAAATTTGTAAATGTAATTTTTAATAACATGTAAAATAAAATAAAAAAAGCCCTTCTGATCTGTAATAGCTACTACTTAATCTGACAATAGAGATTTTTTTGTTTTTAGTTTTATAGGGTCAGGATATTATTTGTTTTTCTAAAGGTAAGGTGTCTAACATTTTTTCTCTGCAATTGTTGGTGTTCCGTACGCCTGCCGTTGCTGTATCTTGTGACTAGCAACAACAGAGGAATGGATAACCAGTCTGGCATACCTCGTATGTAAATAACGAACGGATAACCAATAATAACTCTAACAGCAATACAACAGCCAGAAGGGATATAAGCTTAAAAACGACTGAACAACGCCCCCACAGGGCTGGACATCACTTTGAAAGTGATGAGCGGGATGTTATAGATGTATTTGACAAGGCTTGCTGGAGCACGGGCATACGAGCTCATCATCCAAGAAATTTAGATAGTTAAAATCTATTCCTACTAAAAATATTCTTAAAGAGTATTTTAGAGATTCAGGTTTTTTACAAGAGAAATACGAGGAATTTACCTGCGCTTTCTTGTTATTTATTGGATAAATGCATCGGATTTATTGACATACACGTTTTACCAATCTTTGGCAAAACCTTAAGACAAAGAAATGCGGCTGAAGAATTTTTAAAGGCAGGCGAGTTATCTTCACCGGGAAGCTTATGCAAGATTGAGGCGTGGCAATGTGTATTGGCATCTTATGCCGTTGTGCTAACTACTGCAAAACGCTTTTAATTTTTTTGTTGGCGATAAAGGAATCAAGGAACTTAAAAATGAGTTTCTTTTCTTTTGCAAGTTTGTTAATATCGTGTATGTGTCATGGCGACGGTATCCAGTTCCTCATCGGGAATATCTACAAAGCTTCAAAAAAATTATCAGCCTCAAACATTCATTATGTAATTCTTTGCAATATTTTAGTATAGTGAAAAAATTGACCCTGTCAGCCTTAATGGTGCTGCCCTTAATACTTTTTTATTTCAATGCCCATTCAAACCCTGATGGCGCCCGGAATCGAAATTCACCTGACATGCCCAATCAATTTACAGCCGGCGATCTGTCACTTTCCCTTACGGCGATTGATCCCACCTGCGAATATGAAGACGGCAGGATAACCGCTACTGCAAGCAATGGCACACCACCTTACCTGTATTCATTAAACGACGATACTTATGGCAGTCAAAACGTATGGCGGCTGCTGCCGCCCGGCACTTATACCGTTACCGTAAAGGATGCTGATGGCAATACGGCGACGTCAACCGCAACATTAACCAACCAGTTTGAAAGGCCGGTGGCGCTAAATTCCCCGTACACTAATCCATCCGGCTGTATGGTCACAGATGGTTATTACACCGTAAATGTTACAGGCGGCACACCCCCTTATTTATATAGTATGGATGCAGAGAATTACCAGCAAAACAATGTTTTCCCTAACCTGGGCTTTATGTTATTTCCCATTGCTTATGTTAAAGATACCCACGGTTGTGTAACGAAAGTGGAATCGTACGGTGTGCAACGCTGTTTTAATGTCAGTTTTGGCTATAGCGTGGCCCCTGCAACCTGCGGGGAAGGCGGGCACGTAGAAATGGACGAGGAAGAATACCTTACCTTTTCTTCAGATGGCATAAACTATCATGAAAATGGAGAATTCCGCAACCTCGGGCCAGGCCTGTTTAACATTTATATTAAGAATGAGGATGGCACCGTAATGATATTAACAACTCAGATTTTTAACCATTGCCCAATAGACCTGGAAGTTGCGTTCACGAATGCCAGTTGCGGTTTGAACAACGGATCTATTCAGGCCACGGGCTCTAAAGGAGAAGCGCCGTATCATTATTCCATAGACGGCACAAATTTTCAAACAACTGGCTTGTTTACAAACCTTGCCCCCGGTGATTATACTGTTACCATTACCGATGAAACAGGAATCACCGCAACAAAAACAGTAACCATTGGTTCCGGTTGCATGAAGGCTGCTGCAACAGTTAAAAATGCAACCTGTGGAAACGTGAATGGTGCTGTTACAATTACCGCAACCAATGGTACAGCACCCTATCAATATTCTATTGATAATTTTAATTTTCAGGAAAGTGGTGTGTTCGTCAATCTTGAAGCCGGTGAATATACCATAACTGTAAAAGATGCAACAGGAGTAACCGACAATACCCCGGTAGTTGTTGATAACATAGCCGGGCCCCGGGTAAAAGCTGTGGCCACTGATGCAGACTGTAATAGTAACAATGGTAAAATTACGATGACAGCTTCCGGGGGAACACCGCCCTACACCTATAGCCTGAATAATTTGGATTTTCAACAGAATAACGTTTTTAATAACCTGCAACCAGGTGTTTATATGCCTGCTGTTGCAGATGGCAACAATTGCAGCGTACAACATGAGCCTGTAACAGTTTATAGCCTTTGCCTTGAATTTACGATAACCATAACCAACGCAACCTGCAATGCTTTGCCTGGCATGATAGCAGTGAATGTAACAAGCGGCAACAGCCCCTATCTATATTCACTTGACGGCGTGAATTTTCAGGCTGATAATATTTTCCAAGATGTAAAAACAGGCGCTTATACCATTACCGTAAAAGACAATACGGGTACGGTAAAAGTGCAGAATATTGAAGTAAAAGAAAGTTGCATAACCCTGCAAACAAAGGTAAAGAACGCTACCTGCAAAAAAGACAATGGTGAAATTGCTGTAAGTGCATCAAATGGCATAGCGCCTTTTAGCTATTCACTGAATGGAATCAGTTTTCAGACCGATAGCCTTTTTACAGGTCTGGCTGCAGGAAGCTATGCTGTAACAGTAAGGGATGCGGCTAATGCCTCTGCTGTTATAAAAGTGAGCGTTACAGCTGTTGCACCTGTAGAAGCATCGGCTGCTGCAACCCCTGCCGATTGTACCAACGATGACGGCAGTGTTACACTTGCTGCAACAGGTGGCAACATGCCCTACCTGTATAGTTTTAATAACAGGGATTATACAGATGAAGTAACTTACAGCAAACTGGCTGTAAACACCTATATCGCAAACATAAAAGATGCGGATGGTTGTATAGCATCTTTAAATGTGCAGGTGCCTTTAAATAATAATCTTTTCGCTGAAGCAGGCAGTGATAAACTGGTATGTGAAGGCGATAATGTTCAACTGTCTGTTTCTTCCAATGGTACAATGTTTTCCTGGTCGCCTTCAACAGACCTCGACAACAGCCATATAGCTTCACCAAAGGCATCGCCGCTCTCCACAACAAAATATGTTGTTACGGCATCAACAACGGTTTGCACAATAAAAGATTCGATGGTGGTAATGGTCAATCCTGCGCCGGTTGCTGATGCGGGCGGAGATACCGCAATCTGCTATGGCAATAGTGTTATATTAAATGCCAGCGGCGGCGTAAAATATAACTGGATGCCTGAACAATATCTGACCGATGTGCACAGTAATACTCCGAAAGTTACCAAGCCCGCTCAAACTATTACTTATCATTTAACGGTTACAGATGATAAAGGATGCTCTTCGCGTAACAATGAAACGGTAACGGTGATGGTTACACCCGTGGCAAAAGTTTTTGCAGGCAATGATACCAGCGCTGTCATTAACCAG